>NZ_JMQR01000013.1:0-42277 GCF_000698025.1 Brevundimonas sp. EAKA
CCGCCCCGACCGCCGACTGATCCCCTGAAAGCCCCCCGCACGCCGATGACCGACACGACATCCCCCCAATCCGCTCAACCTGCGCCGCCTCCGCCTGCGTCGCCGCCCGAGCCGGACAAACGCGTCCTCTGGGCCGTGATCGCCGCGGTGGTCGCGGTCTTCGCCGTGGGCCTGGTGCTGTACGCCTGGCAGTTGCCGCCCTTCACCGGCCATGTGCAGCGGACCGACAACGCCTATGTGCGCGGCCAGGTGACGATCATCAGCCCCCAGGTCAGCGGCTATGTGGTCCAGGTCCCGGTCCAGGACTTCCAGGCCGTTCAGCAGGGCCAACTGCTGGCCCAGGTCGATGACCGCACCTATCGCCAGAAGCTGGAGCAGGCCGAGGCGGCGCTACATTCCGCCCAGGCGGCCCTGTCCAACTCGACCCAGAGCCAGGCCTCGGCCCGCGGCGCGGTGGCGCAACAGCGCGCCGGCATCGCCGCAGCCCAGGCCGCCCTGACCCGCGCCCAGGCCGACGCCGACCGAGCCCGCACCCTGAAGGCCGGGGGCTGGGTGTCGCAATCCAATGTGGACATCGCCGTCGCCGCCCTGCGCAGCGCCCAGGCCCAGCTGGCCCAGGCCCAGGCCGGCGAAGGCGTGGCCCAGACCGGCGTCACTTCGGCCGTGGTCAACCGCGACAGTCTGGCCGCCGCCGTCGAGAACGCCCAGGCCGCCGTCCGCCTGGCCCAGATCGACCTGGCCAACACCCGGATCACCGCCCCCCGCCCCGGCCGCCTGGGCGAGGTCGGCGTGCGCCAGGGTCAGTATGTCACCGCCGGAACCCAGCTGATGGGCCTGGTGCCCGACGTCGTCTGGGTCACGGCCAATATGAAGGAGACCCAGATGCGCGACATCCGCATCGGCCAGCCGGTCGAGATCGCGGTCGATTCCCTGGGCGGCCGGACCCTGCGCGGGCGCGTCGAACGCATCGCCCCCGCCGCCGGCAGCGAGTTCAGCGTCATCCGCCCCGACAACGCCACCGGCAACTTCACCAAGGTCGCCCAACGCATCCCGGTCCGCATCCGCATCGAGCCGGGGCAGGCGGGCGTGGAGCGTCTCGCGCCGGGGATGTCGGTGGTGGCGAAGGTGGATACGGGCGGCTAATCTAGCGAAACAATGCCCTCAGCTTTAACACCAACGCCCGATCAGCGATAACATTCGTATTGTTGGCGAGAGTAGAAACAATAACGCCCTGCTTCAGCGCAGATCCCCCTACACTTGCGACTCTATCGTTAAGAATTTTTAGAGTAATATGCTTAGCCGAGACAAAATGGATGGCATCAAGCCCCTTAGTGGCTATTCGCTCCCTAACGAACTGCTTTGCCAATCTATAACGCCGCAAGCCGACGCTGCTAATTATCGACTTAATTGCTACCCTTAAAAAGGCACGCAGCTTAGATGGGTCAATTTCCACATACCGACCCTTTTCAGATCGACATACGTCGGTATGCATTATTCGAAATTCATTCCCCCTTAGCTTAAGTCTTCGAGCAACTGCCAAAATGGTAAAATATCCGGCACCATAGGTTCGTACATTTTTCAACACATCGTCCACACCGACTCGTGACGAAGCCTCAGCGCTCGTCAGATGGGGACACACAATATCAGCATACGACGACACTGATTCAGAAGATAATACAAGATTTTCTACCGCATATACGCTTAACCTATGAAGGTTCGGGACCTTCTCGTGACGACCTCGCGCAAGTAGATCTAGATCACCATCTACAATGTAGATCTTTCGTCGTCCATCCGAGCCATTATCGTTAGCGGCAGCTCGTTCAACGTCCGCCCTACAACCTATCGGTATAACAGAAGCGGCACCAGAATATTCAATCATACAAGTGAAACACAGTATTCTTGACGGCCCGAAATGATAGACGGGCTGTGTGTGGCCATTATTAGCTGGGCATGCGGGTTGGCATCCATCAACGACCCAACGAACGACTCTTGCCACTTAATATGAAGAGAAAGCTCCGGCTCATCAATTATAACTAGATCCGCCTGATCGGCGTCGTCGTTAAACATTAACGCAGTTATAAGGACAAATAGTTGCCGCTCACCAGACGATAAGAAATAGACATCGCCAGTTTTTCCAGAAGGCAGATCAAGTTCAATATCAAAATCTTCCGTCAGGCGTAACTTCTTTTTTGAGTCAAAGAAGAACGAATTGAGTATGTCTTCGTATTTTCTAATCGCCATAAATATTATTTTTTCCGATCTATTAAATTCGGAAACTAACTCATCTACCCCATTCACTAAATATAGCTGCTGCTGAAATGACTGCCATTCCATCCACCTATTTCGTAATGTTTGATCATCACTTTGAAATATTTGCTGCACTGACTTGCCACTAAGGACAGACGCAAGCCCAATCAGCTCAGAATAAAATGGATCTATTGCAGCGCTGATACGATCAGCCGGCAATCCCATAAAGCTAAATGCTTCTTTGAGTGACCGCCTAGCGCGATCATGACGCTTCGCTTCACCATGACGAGGCATTCCAGACGATGCTGCCTTAGGGTCTCGAAAGAGAGACAATAGGATATCCTCTCTAAGCTTTGACGCGAGTCTCGCTCGTTGCGATTGAGCTGATCTCTGAGCTTCAAGGGCCAAGGCTTCTGCCTGAGCCACGCTTTCATCTAAAAATGAGCGTATAGTCGGATGCATCCTTCGAGTGGATCTGATACGGCGAGGACGAGACGCATGCGTCCGATCCGGACCAAGTGTAGTTCGATCCAATCCTAAGAATATCGGCGTCGGTAAACGCTTAATCTGATCAAAAACTTCAATTCCATCTGGAATTCTAGAATATGATTCCGATATTGTTATCGGCTCAACATCATCATCGAACTCCCATTCCTCACGATCTCTCACAAGACGGGTGTACGTTTGTGAATTCAGATCAAAAGACGATACAGCCAATCCATTTCTTAAAAACGAAACCCTACAGCCATCACTAGATTTAGACGCATGAACTTCGATAATATCTTGACCTATTTCCACCTCGACGCTGACCTTCTCAAAGGCGGCCGTCATCAACCAATCAACGTCGGGAGTTATCAAAGCCATTATCGCCCTAATCAGGGACGTCTTTCCGCTTCCATTTATGCCAACGAGAAAGGTCAGTTGCGGATCGAAATGCAACTGTCGAAAATTGATGTACCCGTTCAAGTTAACGGCTGAAAATTTGCGAATCTTCATGAAATCCCCTTGCCGCTAAAAACGCTCACAACCAAGAAATGGTCAAGGGCTTCCTGCTAGTTGCCCGTACCAGATACGCATATCTATCTGTCCGTCTCCTCCCTGGCCTGAGGGAACCCTCCCCCTCCCCCCGCGCTCCTCTCCCAGCAAGGGAGATCCTGATGGACCGTGAACAGACCAAGGGCCGGGAGAAGAACGGCGCGGACCCGGCGGGCAAGCCCGACGGCCTGACCTCCGACGCCGATGTGAAGAAGGTCGGTCAGCAGGAGCGCCGCAGCGCGGGACCGGACGGTCCGGACGCGGCGGAGATTGGCGACACCTTCAAGCGCAAGCCCTGAACCGCCGCCGCGCGCGCCCTCACCCTCGGCGGGGCGACAACCGGGCCGCCAGCAGATGCACGTCGTGGGCCCGCATCCGCTCGAAATTGCCCAGGCCCAGGGCGAGAGCGCGCATCACCTCGGTCTGGCGCGTCTGTTCGGGATGTTCCGGCAGGGACGCCTCCGCCCGCGCCAGTTCCGCATCCAGTTCGGCCATCATATCGGCCAGGACTCCGTCGTTCATCTGTTCCTCCGTCACGCCGCCGACCGCCGCCATCGGTTAAAGCACGAATAGAACAAATCACGAACACACTGACGCATCACAGCTGTGGACGACCGCAGTCACGGCCGCCGGGCTCGGCGCCTCATGCTCAGACGAACGCCGGCGACCGTGAGGCCGCCGGCGCTTGTCATCGTCGAAACCGTCCCCCCCGCCCGAGCGGGGGGACGGGGTCGATCAGCTGTCGGCCTGCCAGCCGCCGGCGAGGGCGCGGAACAGGGCGATCTGGTAGGTGGTGACCAGGGCGTCCGACTGGGCCAGGGCGGCGTCGGCGGCGGCCTGGGTCCGTTCGGCGTCCAGCACCACGAGGAAGCTGTCGGCGCCGGCGTTGAAGCGCTGACGCGACAGGTTGGCGGCGCGGGCGGCCTGATCGCGCGCCTCGGTCAGGGCCGCGCGGCGGTCCAGCTCGTTGGCGTAGTTGCTGAGCGCCGTCTCGGTCTCTTGCAGGGCCGTCAGCACCGTCTGGTCGAAGGTGGCGAGGGCCGCGTCGGAGCGGGCGTCGGCGGCCTTGATCTGGGCGCGGGCGGCGAAGACGTTGGGGAAGGACCAGCTGATCAGCGGACCGAAGCTGAACCGGAAGTTCTGGTCGTCGCCCAGTTCGCCCGAGTCCTGGGCCGTCGAGCCGAGAGAACCGCCCAGGCTGATCTGCGGATACAGATTGGCGGTCGCCACGTTCACGCGGGCCGCGGCTGCGGCCAGGTTCGCCTCGGCCTGGCGCACGTCAGGACGTCGCGCCAGGAGGGCCGCGCCGTCGCCGACCGGGATCGGTTGGCTGAGCTGCGGCGGCCGGACGCAGGCCGCGGCGGCCTGGCTGGCCTCGGCCGGGGTGACGCCCGTCAGGGTCGCCAGACGGTACAGGGCTTCGTTGCGCGACGCGCGAAGCGTCGGCAGGGTCGCCGCCGTCTGGGCCAGGGCCGCGCGGGCGCTGGCCACGTCCAGGCCGGTGCCCGCCCCGCCGTCGAGCAGGGTCTGGGTCAGCTGAGCCGTATTGCGTTGCAGCCCCAGCGTCCGTTCGGCCACCGCGATCTGGGCGTTGGCCGAGCAGGCGTCGGCATAGGCGCGGGCGGTCTCGGCCGCGACCGAGACCTGGACCGTGGCCAGGGCGGCCTCGGCCGCGCGGGCGTCGGCGCGGGCGGCGCGGATGGTCGATTCCACCCGGCCGAACAGATCGACCTCGTAGCTGGCCGACAGACCGACGTCATAAGTGTCGATCTCGGGCGCCTTGCCGTCCGCCTCCAGAACCGAGGAGGTGGCCGCCGAGGCGCGGCTGCGCTGGGCCTGGGCGCTGGTGGTCGTGGTCGGGAACCGGCCCACGCGCGCCTCGGACAGCGACGCCCGAACCGCGCGCAGGTTGGCGAAGGCCGCCTCCAGCTCGTTGTTCTCGGCGAAGGCCTGACGGATCAGGCCGTCCAGGGTCGGATCGTCGTACAGCCGCCACCAGTCATCTCGCGCCTGGGCGGTCGAGACCGTGGTCGAGGCGGAGCCGACGAAGGCGCCCGTCCCGGCCACAGGCAGGTCGGCGGCAGGCGCCTGGGGCCCGACCGCGCAGGCGGCCAGCAGGGCGCCGGATGCTGCGACGGTCAGGAAGCTGAGGGTCTTGGTGCGGGTCATCAGAAGCCCCCTCCCCGCCCGGCGGCCGGAGCCGGCGCATCGGGATCGGTCAGGCTGGAAGTTTGATCGTAGCGGACGGCTTCGGTGACGTTCGACTTCGACGTCGGCTTCTTGCCTTGCGGCAGTTTGGACGACAGCCAGCGGGTCACGACATAGAAGACCGGCGTGAAGATCAGGCCGAAGAAGGTCACGCCCAACATGCCGGAGAAGACCGCCGTGCCGAGCGACTGGCGCATTTCGGCGCCCGGCCCGGTCGCCAGCATCAGCGGCACGACGCCGAGGATGAAGGCGAAGGAGGTCATCAGGATCGGACGCAGGCGGGTCCGGGCCGCAGCCACGGCTGCATCGAACCGGTTCATGCCCTCGTCCTCTTCCGCCTGTTTGGCGAACTCGACGATCAGGATGGCGTTCTTGGCCGCAAGGGCGATCAGAACGACCAGGCCGATCTGGACCAGGATGTTGTTGTCCAGGCCCCGCAGATTCACCCCGATCATGGCCGCCAGCAGGCACATGGGCACGATCAGGATGACCGCCAGCGGAAGCGTGAAGGCCTCATACTGGGCCGCCAGGACCAGGAAGACGAAGACCACGGCCATCAGGAAGATCATGGTCGTGCCGGAACCCGCCGCCTTCTGCTGGTAGGCCAGTTCGGTCCACTCGTAGCTGAAGCCTTGCGGCAGGGTGCTGGTCGCCATCTGCTCCATGACGCCCAGCGCCTGGCCGGAAGACACGCCCATGGCCGGGTTGCCCTGAAGCTCGGACGCCGGGAACAGGTTGTAGCGGACGATCCGGGACGGACCCGAGTCATTGACCAGGTTCGCCACCGAACCAATCGGCACCATGGCCCCGCTGGACGAGCGGGTCTTCAGGTTGGCGATGTCGGCGATGTCGTCGCGGTACTGGGGCTCGGCCTGCGCCGTCACCCGATAGGTGCGGCCCAGCATGTTGAAGTCGTTCACATAGGACGAGCCCAGATAGACCCCCAGGGTGTCGAACACCGCGCCGGGCTGGACGCCCATCATCAGCGCCTTGTCACGATCGACGTCGGCCGAGATGCGCGGCGAACCGGTGTTGTAGGTCGAGAAGACCTGGCTCACCTGATCCGGGGCCTGGGCGGCGGCGCCCATCATGGCGAAGGTCGCCCCCTCCAGCGCGCGGTAGCCGGCGCCCGAGGTGTCCTGGATCATCATCTTGAAGCCGTTGCCGTTGCCCAGACCCTGGACCGCCGGCGGAGCGATGACGAAGATCTGCGCGTCCTCGATCTGACCCGTGGCCTGGGTGATGGCCCCAGCCAGGGCGGCGGCGGCCTCTTCCTTGGTCCGGTCCTCGAACGGGCTCAGACGCACGAAGATGGTGGCGGCGTTGGAGCCGAACGAGAAGCTGGCGCCGTCGAGACCCGCGAAGGCCACGGTGCCGTCCACGCCACCCGTATCCTGGATGATCTTGCTGGCGCGCTGCATCACCGCCTCGGTGCGGTCCAGCGAGGCGCCGGCCGGAAGCTGGATGACGCCGATCAGGAAGCCCTGATCCTGCTCGGGGATGAAGCCCGAGGGCGTGTCGACCAGACGCCAGGCGGTCAGGCCCAGCAGACCGGCGTAGATGATCAGAACCAGACCCACGGTGCGCACCAGGCGCGCCGTCAGACGGCCATAGCGATCCGACAGCCAGTCGAAGCCCTCGTTGAACTTACGCCCGGCCCAGCCGCCGTAATAGACGACCGAACCCAGGACGCCCGGCTTGCGGTCGTTCTCGTGGTCCTTCCTGTGCGGCTTCAGCAGCAGGGCGGCCATGGCCGGCGACAGGGTCAGCGACACGAACAGCGAGATCACCGAGGCCGAGGCGATGACCACGGCGAACTGGCGATAGAAGATGCCGGGGATGCCGGGCACGAACATCGTCGGAATGAACACCGAGATCAGCACCAGGCCGATGGCGATAAGGGCGCCGGAGACCTCCTGCATCGAGCGGTAGGCGGCCTCCTTGGGAGTCAGCCCCTCGCCTATGGCCCGCTCCACATTCTCGACCACGACGATGGCGTCATCGACGACGATGCCGACGGCGAGGACGAGCGCGAACAGGGACAGGGAGTTGATCGAATAGCCCAGGGCCAGCTGCACCGCGAAGGTGCCGACCAGGGCGACCGGGATGGCCACGATCGGGATGATCGCCGCCCGCCAGGTCTGAAGGAAGATCATGACCACGATCACGACCAGGATGACGGCCTCGATCAGCGTATGCTGAACCGACTCCACCGAGGCGGCGACGAACTCGGTCGGATTATAGGGGACGGACAGGTCCATGCCGGCGGGCAGTTCGGCCTTGACGGCCTCGACCTCGGCCAGGACGCGTTCGGCGGTGCCCAGGGCGTTGGCCCCCGGTTGCTGGACGACGGCCAGGCCGACGCCGCGCTGGCCGTCGAAGAAGCCGCGGATGCCGTAATCCTGGGCGCCCAGTTCGATCCGAGCCACGTCGCGCAGATAGGTGACGCGGCCCTGGCTGTCGGTTTTCAGGACGACATTGGAGAACTGGTCGGGGTCGGTCAGACGACCTTCAACCTGAATCGGCAGTTGGAAGGCCGAGGCGCTGTTGGGGAACGGCGGCTGGCCGATCGAGCCGGCGGCGGCCTGGACGTTCTGGGCCCGCAGGGCGGCGACGATATCCGGGCCGGTCAGGCCGCGCTCGGCCGCCTTGGCCGGGTCGATCCAGATCCGCATCGAATAGTTGCCGCCGCCGAAGACCTGGACCGCACCCACGCCCTCGAGCCGCAGCAGGCGGTCCCGCAGCGTCGAATTGCCGTAGTTGCCGACATAGTCGTTGCTGAGCGAGCCGTCGGGCGAGGTCAGACCCAGCACCATCAGGAAGCCGCTCTCGGCCTTGTTGACCACGACGCCGGTCTGGCGGACCGCGTCGGGAAGACGGGGTTCAGCCAGGGAGACGCGGTTCTGGACCAGCACCTGCGCGGCGTCGAGATCGGTGCCGGGCTGGAAGGTGACGGTGATGGCCACCGAGCCGTCCGAGGTGGACGAGGAGGTGATGTAGAGCATGTCCTCGACGCCGTTCACCTCCTGCTCGATGGGGGCGGCGACGGTCTCGGCCAGAGTCTCGGCCGAGGCGCCGGGATAGGCGGCGTTGATGGTGATCGTCGGCGGCGCGATCTCCGGATACTGCGACAGGGGCAGCAGCGGATAGGCGAAGACGCCGATGATGGTGATCACCACCGCAATCACGGCCGCGAAGATCGGCCGGTCGATGAAGAAGCGGGATATGTTCATGGCTTAGTCGCCGGTGGAGAGGCTGTTGGCGAACGAGCCGGTCGAGGCCGGAGCCGCCTGGGTGACCGGGGCGTCCGACGCCTGTTCGGCGACGGGGGCGATGCGGCCGTTCTTGGGCGTGACCTTCGAACCCGGCTGGGCGGCGCGTTGGAGACCGGCGATGATCACGCGGTCGGTCGGGGCCAGACCCGACTTGATCACGCGCAGACCCTGGACGATCGGACCCAGCTGGACGGCCTTGGCCGTGACCGAGCCGTCGGCGTTGACGACCGAGACGACGCGGCGCGACTGATCGGTGCCGATGGCGGTGTCCGGCACCAGCAGGGCGTCGTAGGAGCCGGCGCCCGCGACCTGGGCGCGGCCGAACAGGCCGGGACGCAGGAAGCCGTCGCCGTTCGGCACGATGGCGCGCATGCGGATGACGCCTGACGAGGTGTCCAGCGCATTGTCCGAGAAGTCCAGGCGACCGGTGCGAGTGAAGCCGCTCTCGTCCTGCAGGCGGATGCGGACCGGGGCGCCGTTGGCGGCGCCGCCGTCACGCAGATATTTCAGCAGGACCGCTTCCGACCCGTCGAAGACGAAGTGGATCGGGCCGCCCGAAATGATGGTGGTCAGGATGTCGCCCGCCGAGGAGCCGCCGGCGATCAGGTTGCCGGGATCGACGCGGCGATCGGAAACGCGGCCCGAGGTCGGCGCGGTGACCCGCGTATATTCCAGATTCAGCCGCGCCGTACGCACGGCGGCGTTGGCGGCGGCGATATTGGCGGCGGCTGCATCAACGGCGGCCTTGTTGGAATCATATTCGGCCTTGGACACCGCCTGCGAGGCCAGCAGGGTCTCGCTGCGGGCCAGGTTGGCGCGGGCCAGGGTCAGTTGCGACTGCATCTGAGCGACCTGGGCCTGGGCCTGGGCCAGAGCGGCCTGGGCCGGACGCGGGTCCAGGGTAAACAGCAGTTGCCCCTTCTGGACCATCTGGCCGTCGCGGAAGTGGACGGCCTGGACATAGCCGCCGACCCGCGCCCGCACGTCGACGCTCTCGACCGCCTCGAAGCGGCCCGTAAACTCGTCCCAGTCCACCACCTTCTGCTGCAGCGGCGTGGCCACCGTCACCGGCGGGGCGCCGGGCGCCTGGCCTTCGGCCTTGGGGGAACATCCATATAGCGCGCCCGTCACCATGACGGACACGGCCGCAATCTTCAGCCCGCGCATCTGCGCAATCTCCCTGTCGGAGGTAAATCCCTGTCGTGCGGACAGAGGCCGATGGGGAGTCGGCCGTTGTCAACGCGTGGTGACTTAATGATGGGCGTCGTGACGCTTGTCAACACGCGTTGACAAAGCCATATGGTGTCTACGGTTATTGTTCTGTGGAGTGTCATCCCCTTGTTATGTCCCGGCCCACGCCCGAGGAACGCCGCTGCGACGCGCACGGCCATTCTCGACGCAGCACGCGAAAGATTCGCGGCCGAGAGCTATGACGACGTGGGCATGCGCGACATCGCCCGCGACGTCGGCGTCGATGCGGCCCTGATCAGCCGGTATTTCGGATCCAAGGACGATCTGTTCCTGGCGGCGCTGGACAGCTGCGGCGACGGCAGCGCCCTGATGTCGGGCGAGAAATCCGATTTCGGCCGGCGCGTGGCCCATGAGATCGTGTTCGAACCCAAGAAGGCCGAGAAGCTCAAGGGCATGTCGATCATGCTGCGCTCCATCGGCTCGGCCAAGGCGGCGGACATGGTGCAGACCACCTGCACGGCCCGTTTCTTTGGCCCTCTGGAAGACTGGCTCAGCGGCCCGGACGCCACGGTGCGGGCGCGGCTGCTGGCGGGATTCATCATGGGCATGTCGGTCAGCCGCGAACTGGGCGGCGGCAGTTTCAACATCGAGCCGGCCGAATGCGAGGCGATGCGCGACCGGCTGGCGCCGATCCTTCAGTCCCTGATCGACGGCTGATCACGCCCCCGAAATGAAGAAGGGCGCGGAGGTCGCCCTCCGCGCCCTTTGTCTTGTCCGACGACCGGCCCTTAGTGCGAGGCGACCGTGGTCACTTCCGCCTTGGCCTTGGTGCGGGCGCAGGCGATGGCGAAGACGGTCAGGCCGACATAGCCCGCCATCGGCACCAGGAAGGCCGGCTGAAGGGCGCCGGCGGCGTCGGCGATGCGCGCCGCCACCTGCGGCAGCAGGGCGCCGCCGATGATGCCGAAGATCAGCAGGCCCGAGGTCGCCGAGGTCGGCGCCGTGGACCGCTCCAGCGTCAGGGTGAAGATGGTCGGGAACATGATCGAGTTGAACAGGCCGATCGACAGGACCGCATAGGCCGCCGTCGGTCCGCCGATCTGGCTGACCAGCAGGCAGAGCGTGGCCGCAGCGACGGTGCAGCAGGCCAGGACCACGCCGGGCGACACGCGCGACAGCACCCACGAGCCGATGAACCGGCCGACCATGGCGCCGCCCCAGTAGAGGGCGACCATCTTGCCCGCCGTCTCGATCGGGGCGTTCAGGATATCGGGGCTTTCCAGGAAGTTGGTCAGCATGCCGCCGATGGCCACTTCCGAACCGACATAGAGGAAGATCGCCAGGGCGCCGAAGATCGCCCAGGGCGAGGACAGGGCCTTCAGCGGCGAGACCGCCTCGGTCGCGGCCGGGGCCGCCACATTGATCTTCTTGCGGGCCGTGAAGATGAAGAAGGCCACGACGGCGAAGAAGGCGCCCATGCCCAGGAAGGCCATGTCGATGCTGCGCAGCGACTGGGTGCGGGTCGCGGCCGTGACCACGGCGCCGGCGGCGAAGACGCCCCCCGTCAGCAGCACGTGCGACCCCAGCCACGGCCCGACCGTGGTGCCCAGGGAGTTGAAGGCCTGCGACAGGTTCAGACGGCTGGATGCGCCCTTGCGGCTGCCCAGTTCGGCGACCAGCGGATTGGCCGCGACCTGAAGCAGGGTGACGCCCGAGGCGATCACGAACAGGGCGATCAGAACGCCGGGGTACCAGTCGGCGGCCGTGGCGGCCGGCACGATCAGACAGCCCGCCACCATGACCACCAGGGCGCCGATGATCGAACGGCTGTAGCCCAGCCGGCCCAGCACCGCCGCCGCCGGCAGGGACATCAGCCCATAGGCGATGAACCAGGCGAAGGTGGTCAGAAAGGCCTCGGCGTTGTTCAGATCGAACACCCGCTTCACCGCCGCGATCAGCGGATCGATCAGCGAGGTGGCGAAGCCCCAGGCGAAGAAGAGCGTGGTGACATAGGCGAAGGCCAGGGTCGTACCCTGGCGCTTGGCGGCCTCTGGAGCGGACATGAATTCCCCCTGCGGATAGAACTAAGGACGGCCGCGCTTTCCCCGCGCGGTTCTGGTCGCCTTGGTTCGGGCATCGCGGACGCGCCGTCCAGCGGAAAAACACAGGCTGTAACCAAACTTGGGCGGCGCCGACCAGCGGCGGGGGCGATAGGCCAGGGCCAAAAAGAAAGGGCCGCCTCGTTTCCGGGGCGGCCCAAGTTTGCTCAGGGGAGAAATCAGAAGCGGTAGTTCATGCCCACCGCGAAGGTCCGGCCGTAGCTCTGATAATCGATGGTCCGGCGCTCATCGCCGTTCTCGAAGGTCTTGAACGGCTCGTCGGTCAGGTTGTTGACCTGGGCCAGGATGGACAGGCCTTCCAGCGGACCCGACTGGAACTCGTAGCCGACCTGGGCGTCCACGACGGTTTCCGCTGCGACCGAGCGCAGGGTGCGGCCGTTGCCGAAGCCGGCGACCTCGCCCAGATAATCGGACCGGTAGCGCGCCGAGACACGCCCCTGGAAGCCGTAGCGCTCATAATAGAGCGTGCCGTTCATGACGGTTTCCGACAGGCCCGGCATGGTGGTCGGGGCCTGGGTCGGATCCGGCTGAACCTCGCTGTCCGTCTGTGACGCGCTGAACAGGCCGCCGAAGCCTTCCAGGGCCGGATGGATGATGTCGAA
The DNA here is from genome assembly GCF_000698025.1 of Brevundimonas sp. EAKA. Taxonomy (NCBI): domain Bacteria; kingdom Pseudomonadati; phylum Pseudomonadota; class Alphaproteobacteria; order Caulobacterales; family Caulobacteraceae; genus Brevundimonas; species Brevundimonas sp. EAKA. The sequence goes on from NZ_JMQR01000013.1 coordinate 12,679, forward strand.
GGGCGCGGAGATCGCAAACTCCAGACCCTGGATCCAGCCGCCTTCGCCGTTGTCCGGCGCACCAACCAGACCTTGACGCAGCGCAGGCTCGGGATTGGTCGGCGTGATCAGGCCGATCGGATAGCCGGTGAAGTCGAAGATCTGGTTCCGATTGTAAACATAGGTCTCGAGGTGCTTGTAGAAGGCGGCCAGCGAGACATAGCCCTTGCGGTTGGCGAAATATTTCTCGAACGAAACATCGACCACGTCGGCGATATAGGGCTTGAGCTCCGGATTGCCGCCACCGCCGCTCCACGGCGAACGATTGACGTCCGTCGACTGGTTCAGGCTCGTGTTGTAGCTGTAGTTTCGTGAAGCGCGCATGTCGTCCATGCGCGGGCGCGCCAGGGTGCGGGCGACCGCGAAACGGGCGAACACGTCGTCGCCGACTTCCAGGATGAAGTTCGAGCTGGGCAGGATTTCCAGATATTCGACGCCGCCACTGACGGCGACGGTTTCCGACACGCCGGGACCGACCTGACGCGCCGAGAAGCCGGTCGAGCTCTGATCGGTGTAGACGAACTGCATGCCGACGTTGCCGGTCAGCGGCAGGCCGAACAGATCGTGGTCGATGTTGGCGCGGACATAGGCGGTCGAGACCTTTTCCGTCACTTCCCAGTTGCCGGCGGCGACGTCGGCGTTGGGATTGCGCACCAGATCCAGCAGACCACTGTTGACTACGCCCAGGGCGTCGTAGCTGAGCACCTGCGAGATGCCGAGGTAGCCCAGGTCGGTCGGATCCAGCAGGTATTCCGACGGAACGAACAGGTCGCCGCCGCCGGGGACGCCGATGTAATACTGGTCGTTGACGAAGCTCTTGCTGCGTTCCGAGTAGTTCACGCCGAAGTCGATCGACTTGAACGGGCTCTGGTGCAGGGTGCGGTTTGCGGTGAGACGGGCGGCCTTGATCTCGTCCTCGATGGACGGGGTGTTCATATAGCCGACCTGGCCGCCGGGAATGACGTCCGAGCCCCAGCCCTGGGCCGAGGTAATGCGGATCAGGGTCGAATCGGCGTAGTCTAGCTGGCTGGTGAAGCGGGTGACGCCGTCATCGGTCAGTTCGAAGCCCAGAGTGTCCAGCGCCCCATTGATGTTGCGGCCCGTCCCGGCGTTGGTTTCCAGGATGATGTCGTTCCGCTCGACCTTCGAATAGTTGACGTCCAGACCCAGGGTCCAGTCGTCGTTGGCGACGAACTCGGTGTTCCAGCCCAGGGCCGTGATGTTGCTGTCGCGCTTGTTCAGGTCGTTGCGGACGACGCCCTTGATGTTGTCCCAGGTGCCGGCGACGATCATGCCGTCTTCGACTGTGTATCCGGGGCGCAGCGACGGCGCCGGGCGGCAGAGCGCCGACGGCACGTTCACGGTGCAGTCCCCGGCCGAACCGCCCCAAGCCAGCGGGAACTCGATGCCACGCAGAACCTGGGTGTTCTTGAACTCGGAATAGAAGGCGTCGATCGTCGAGTGGATGCGGTCGTTCGGACGCCATTCCAGCACGCCCATATAACCGTCGCGCTCCAGCTCCGACGACATGACATAGGGTTTGACGCCGCCGGTCAGCAGATTGCCGTCGCTATAGGTCGGATAGCCCCAGCTGTTGAACCGCTCGGACTGATAGGGCGAGCTCATGTGGGCGTAGCCCAGAGCGACGCCCAGGGTCCCGTCCATGAACTGGTCGATGTAGGAGAGGGTGTAGCGGTCGCCGCTGTCGGTCGTGCCCGAGTTCAGGGCGCCGATGTCGTTCCATTCGTGGCGATAGTTCACGGCGATGGCCTGACGGCCATAGGCCAGGGGCCGGACGGTGCGCAGGTCGACGGTGCCGGCCAGGCCCTGGCCGATCAGGGCCGAATCCGGGGTCTTGTAGACCACGACGCTGCCCAGCAGTTCCGAGGGGAACTGGTCGAACTCGACACCGCGGTTGTCGCCGGTCGTGACCAACTCGCGGCCGTTCAGCAGGGCGGTGGTGAAGTCGGGGCCGAGGCCGCGGATCGAGATGGCCTGGCTGCGGCCGTCGAGGCGCTGCGAGGTCACGCCCGGCAGGCGGGCCAGGGATTCGGCGATGGAGACGTCGGGAAGCTTGCCGATGTCCTCGGCCGAAATGACTTCCACGATAGAGGTATTGTTGGCCTTGGCCGAGATCGAGGCTTCGATGGCGCGACGAATGCCGGTGACGACGATTTCGCCGACTTCCGCAGGCTGTTCGTCGGCCTGGGTCGTCGCCGCGGCGGATTGCGCCTGGGCGCTGCTGACGGCCACGAGCGCGGCGGCGCCGAATGCGGCGCCCGACAGCAGGCGCACGCGCCGATTAAGACGTTGAGACATTGTCATCCTCCCTGGGGCTGCCGCGATTCTGAATGTCGCAGCCGAAGCCTTCGCAAAAATATGCAAACATCTGGCATTCTTGCAAGCAGTTAATGCGAGGGGCGTAATTTCGCCGCACCAGAACCACCGCAAACAGCCCGTAAACCTTAGCGTTGCGGGAGAGTCATGCCGACTACTTGCTGCAATGCAGCATTCTAATCCGCGTTGACAGGGGCCGCCTGGACTGCAAAATCTTGCAAATCGATCTGGAAGGCTTTGCACTTTCTGGACAGGGAGAACGACAGGATGACCCTCGCCCGACAATGGAAGACCCCGGCGCGCGCCATGATCGCGGCGGCGGCGCTGTTCGCCTCGACTTCCCCCCTGCCCGTCCAGGCCCAGTCGGCCACGCCGGACGTCCTGACCGCCCTGCGCCAGCGCCCGCCCCAGGATGAGGTCATCTACTTCCTGCTGCCCGACCGGTTCGCCAACGGCGATCCCTCGAACGACCACGGCGGCTATGCGCCCGAGCGGCTCAAGAGCGGCTTCGACCCGTCCGACACCGATTTCTACCACGGCGGCGATCTGGCCGGCGTGACCCAGAGGCTGGACTATATCCAGGGCCTGGGCGCCACCGCCGTGTGGCTGGCGCCCGTCTTCAAGAACAAGCCGGTCCAGACCCACGGGAACTACACGGGCGCGGCGCATCACGGTTACTGGATCACCGACTTCACGGCCGTCGATCCGCATTTCGGCGACGAGGCGGCGATGCGCGCCCTGGTCGATGCGGCCCATGCGCGGGGCATGAAGGTCTATCTGGACATCGTCGCCAACCACACGGCCGACGTGATCCGCTATCGCGAGTGTCCCGACCGGCCGTGCGAATACCGCAGCCGGGCCGACTATCCCTACACCCGTCGCGGCGGGCTGGACGGGGCGGCGATCAACGAGGGCTTCGACGGGCGGGACTTCTCGCGCCTGACCCGGCCCGACTACGCCTACAGCCCCTATGTCCCGACGGGCGAAGAGACAGCCAAGGTTCCGGCCTGGCTGAACGACCCGATCCACTATCATAACCGGGGCGACAGCACGTTTGCGGGCGAAAGCTCGCTGGACGGGGACTTCGCCGGTCTGGACGATCTGCTGACCGAGGATCCGGTGGTGATCCAGGGCATGATCGACATCTTCGGCGGCTGGATCGACAAGTACGGGATCGACGGCTACCGCATCGACACCGCCCGCCACGTGAACCCCGAGTTCTGGCAGGCCTTCATCCCCGCCATGCTGGAGCGGGCGCAAGCCAAGGGCATCCCGAACTTCCACATCTTCGGCGAGGTCTATGACCCTGACCCGGCGGTCACGGCGCGGTTCACGCGGGTGGACGCCTATCCGGCCGTGCTGGATTTCCCGTTCCAGAAGACGGCGGTGGACGTCGCCTCGGGCAAGGCGGGGACCGATGCCCTGGCCAAGTTGTTCGCCGCCGACGCCATCTACGCCAAGGGAGCGGAGACGGCCGCCATCCTGCCGACCTTCCTGGGCAACCACGACATGGGCCGGGTCGGCTTCTTCGTGAAACAGGCGAACCCGAACGCCAGCGAGGCGGAGATCCTGGCCCGGGTGAAACTGGCCCACGCCCTGATGATGTTCAGCCGGGGCGTGCCGACCCTCTATTACGGCGACGAACAGGGCTTCGCCGGCGCCGGCGGTTACGGAAACTCGCGCCAGGACATGTTCGCCAGCCAGACGGCTGTCTATGCGGCGGAGCAGCCCATCGGCGGTCGTCAGCCGGCCTATTCGACCGAAGCCCCTCTCTATACGGCCATCGCCGAGATGGCCCGGATCCGCGCCGCCGAACCGGCGCTGCGCCGCGGGCGTCAGGTCGTTCGCGCGGCCGGCGACGCGCCCCGCCTGTTCGCCATATCCCGCCTCGACGAGGCCGGCGGCGAAACCCTCGTCCTGTTCAACACCTCGACCGCCGAAGTCACGGTCCAGGTCGAGGTGGAGCCCGGCTCGCGGCGGTGGCAAGCTGTTCGCGGCGACTGCGCGGCCGAGGCTTCGGCCCCAGCCAGCTACGCCGTCCGCATCGCCCCTCTCGACTATCTGATCTGCAAGAGCACGCCCCAGTGAACGCCCACACCCTCGATCTCGCGACCGCCGCCCGACCGGCGACCGCCCACACTGAATGGTGGCGGGGTGCGGTGCTGTACCAGATCTATCCGCGCAGTTTCGCCGATGCGAACGACGACGGGGTGGGCGACCTGAAGGGGATCACCCAGCATCTGGACCATGTCGCCTCGCTGGGCGTGGACGGCATCTGGCTGTCGCCCTTCTTCACCTCGCCGATGAAGGACTTCGGCTATGACGTCGCCGACTATTGCGACGTGGATCCGATCTTCGGAACCCTGGCCGATTTCGACGCCCTGGTAGCCCGCGCTCATGCGCTGGGCCTGAAGGTGGTGATCGACCAGGTCTTCTCGCACACCTCCGACGAACACCCCTGGTTCCTGGACAGCCGCGCGTCGCGCAGCGGGCCGCACGCCGACTGGTACGTCTGGGCCGACGCCAAGCCGGACGGATCGCCGCCGTCGAACTGGCAGTCGGTGTTCGGGGGGCCGGCCTGGACCTGGAACGCACGGCGCGGCCAGTATTACATGCACAACTTCCTGGCCTCCCAGCCGCAGCTGAACGTGCGCAATCCGGCGGTTCAGGACGCCCTGATCGAGGCCGCGCGCTTCTGGCTGGACCGGGGGGTGGACGGCTTCCGGCTGGACGCCATCAACTTCTCCATCCACGATCTGAAGCTGACCGACAATCCGCCGATCAACGACGGCAAGAAACGCACCCGGCCGTTCGACTTCCAGGACAAGATCAACAACCAGAGCCAGCCGGAGATCATCGGCTTCCTGAACCGGATCCGCGCCCTGACCGACAGCTACGAGGGCCGGTTCACCGTCGCCGAGGTCGGCGGCGACCACGCCGACCGCGAGATGAAGGAATACACCGCCGGGACCGATCGCCTGCACTCGGCCTATGGCTTCCTGTATCTCTACGCCGACACGCTGAAGAGCGAACTGGTCGCCCAGGGCGAGACCATGTGGCCGGACCAGCAGGGCGAGGGCTGGCCGTCCTGGACCTTCTCGAACCATGACGCGCCGCGCGCCGTGTCGCGCTGGGCCCAGGGGCGGGACCGCAAGGCCTTCGCCGAGATGGCCCTGTTGCTGCTGGTCTGCCTGCGCGGGAACGTCTTCGTCTATCAGGGCGAGGAACTGGGCCTGCCCCAGGCCGAGGTGCCGTTCGAACGCCTGGTCGATCCCGAGGCCATCGCCAACTGGCCCGAGACCCTGGGCCGCGACGGCGCCCGCACCCCCATGCCCTGGCATGCGGATCAGGCCAACGCCGGCTTCTCCACCGTCGAGCCCTGGCTGCCGGTCGATGCGCGCCATCTGCCGCTGGCGGTGGATGCACAGGAGGCCGATCCGGCCTCGACCCTGCAGGTGGCGCGCCGGATGATCCGGCTGCGTCATCAGCATCCGGCCCTCCGCTACGGCGGCATGGCGCCGATCGAGACCTCGCACCTGTTGGTGTTCGAACGGCGGGAGCGCGGCGGGAGTGGGGAACAGCTTCTGTGCGTCTTCAACCTGGGCCACGATCCGGTCGAATGGCGTCCGCCCGTCGAGGCGACGCGGATCGAGGCGATCAACTGGACCGAGGCCGACGGCGCCACCCTGCCCCCGCTCGCCGGCCTGGTCTTCAGACTGGCATGAGCCGGTCAGCCGCCACAGGTCTCGCGCACGATCAGATCGGTAGGAACACGTTCCGACCGACCGGCGGTCGCGCCCCCATGGTCCAGCAGCTTGGACACCATCAGCCGGCCCGCCTTCATCGTGTCCTGGGCGATGGTGGACAGGGCCGGGCGCGAGTAGCGGCTGAAGGGCACATTGTCGAAACCGATCACCGAGACGTCGCCCGGCACGGTCAGTCCGGCATGCTCCAGCGCGCGCACGGCGCCCAGGGCGATCTGGTCGGACGCGGCCACCACGCCGTCAAACCGCACGCCCCGACGCACCAGGGCGTCCACGGCCGCCTCGGCGGATTCGACCTCGAAATGGGCGGGCACGATCAATTCGGCGTCAACCGACAGGCCCGCCGTCTCCAGCGCCTCCAGATAGCCCCGGTGCCGCTGCATGGCTTCGGGCGGATCAAGGTCGCCCAGAAACACGATCCGCGTGCGTCCCAGCCGCGCCAGATGCGCGGTCGCTCGACGACCGCCCGAGAAGTTGTCGGAACCGATGGAGCAATAGTCCTGTTCCGGCAGGTCGGCGCCCCAGACCACGAACCTATGGTCGCCCGCCGCCAGCCGGTTGAAGGCGCCATGCAGGCTGGACTGGCCCAGGAAGATCACGCCGTCGGCGCGACTGGTGTTCATCGCCGCCGCCAGCTCGTCATAGGTGGCGGGCGAGATATGGCTCATCAACAGGTCGCAGCCGCGTTCGCGCGCCGCCTCGCCCACTCCGGCCAGCAGTTCCAGGAAGAAGGGGTCAGAGATCCGGCCCTCCCGTCCCTGGGGTCGCGGCGTCACAAGGGCGATCGTGCCCTGGGCCCCGATCGGGCCCGCAGGCATGTAGCGGCGGAACGGATAGTCGTGCTCCTTCGCCAGCTTCCAGATCAGTTGCTTGGTGCGGTCATTGACGGCGGGGCTATCGTTCAGCGCCCGCGAGGTGGTGGCGACCGACACCCCGGCCAGGCGCGCAATGTCTTCAAGTCGAGTGGTCTTGCGGCTCAAGGTCGCGGGTCCCCAGCACAGCCTGTTCTGACTGCAAATTTTTCTGCAAACATTTCAGCCACCGTTCGCAGCGGTTGGCAAGAGGCGGCGTAACGGAGTTCACATGATGCAGCGCAGATCCTTCCTGGCCCTCGGCGGCGCCTCGATCCTGGCCTTCGGCGCGACGGGCGTTCGCGCGCAGACCACGCCGACCCACGCCCGCGCCAGCTCGCCCGGCGGCGTCCTGACGGTCGAGGCCTTCACCGACAACGACGGCCGGCCGATGTACGCCGTCCTGCGTCAGGGGCGGATGGTGGTCGCGCCGTCGAAGCTGGGCTTCCTGCTGACCGACGCCCCGGCGCTGGAGCGCGGCCTGGCGATCACCGCCGGCCAGCCCGTGACCATGGACGAGACCTGGGAGCAGCCGTGGGGCGAGCGCCGCTTCATCCGCAACCATTACAACGAATGGCGCGTCAGCTACGCCGAGACCGCCGGCCTGCAACGCCGCGTGGACGTGGTGTTCCGCCTGTATGACGACGGCCTGGGCTTCCGCTACGAATTCCCGGACCAGGCCGCGCTGAAGACGGTCCGCATCGGATCGGAGATCACCGAGTTCAACCTGGCCGAGGACGGCGAGGCCATCTGGTGCCCGGCCTGGGAATGGAACCGCGAGGAATACCTCTACAGCCGCACCCCGATCAGCGCGGTCGGCAGCGCCCAGACGCCGATGACCGTCAAGGGCCAGTCGGGGCTGCACGTCTCGATCCACGAGGCCGCCTGCATCGACTACGCCGGGATGAACCTGCGGCGGTCGGAGGAGACGAAGTTCCGGGCCCAGCTGACGCCCGGCCTGACCAACGCCGCCGTGGTGCGCCAGGCGCCCTTCAACACGCCTTGGCGGACGCTGCAGGTGTCAGACAGCGCGGCCGGTCTGATCGAGTCCAGCCTGATCCTGAACCTGAACGAACCCAACAGGCTGGGCGACGTGTCGTGGTTCAAGCCGATGAAGTACGTCGGCGTGTGGTGGGAGATGCACCTGGAGCTGAAGAGCTGGAACTCCGGCCCCAAACACGGCGCCACCACCGAGAACGCGATCAAACACATCGACTTCGCAGCCAAGCACGGCTTCGGCGGGGTTCTGGTCGAAGGCTGGAACAAGGGTTGGGATGGCCAGTGGTTCGCCAATGGTTCGGACTTCAGCTTCACCGAGGCCTATCCGGATTTCGACATCGAGGCGGTCTGCGCCCACGCCCGGTCCAAGGGCGTGCAACTGATTGGCCACCACGAGACGGGCGGCAACGCCTTCCACTATGAGCAGCAGCTCGAACCGGCGATGGCCCTGTATGAACGCCTCGGCGTCCATTCGGTGAAGACGGGCTATGTGGCGGACGCGCAAGGGGCGCGCGTCGCCGGGCCGGACGGCCGGATGGTCATGGCCTGGCACGAGAGCCAGGCGATGGCCCAGCACCATATGAAGGTCGTCGAGGCGGGCGCCCGGCACAAGGTGGCGATCAACGCCCACGAGCCGTTCAAGGACACCGGCCTGCGCCGCACCTATCCGAACATCATCAGCCGCGAGGGCCAGCGCGGCATGGAATATTCGGCCTGGGGCAATCCGGGCAATCCGCCCGAGCACGAGCCGAACCTGGTCTTCACCCGCCTGCTGGCCGGACCGATGGACTATACCCCCGGCATCTTCGGCATGGAGACACGCAGCCCCGGCGGCGTGCAGACGACATGGGCCAAGCAGCTGGCCCTCTATGTCGTCATCTACAGCCCGATCCAGATGGCGGCCGACCTGCTGGTCAATTACGAGGCCAATCCCGGCCCGTTCCAGTTCATCAAGGACGTGCCGGTCGACTGGTCCGAGACCCGGGTGCTGGCGGCCGAGATCGGCGATTACGTCGCCATCGCGAGGAAGGATCGGGCGTCGGACGTCTGGGCCCTGGGCGCCGTCACCGACGAGCATCCGCGCGTCCTGACCGCGCATCTCGACTTCCTGGACGACGGTCGGCGCTATCGCGCTGAGATCTACCGCGACGGGCCGGACGCCGACTATCGCGGCAAACGCGAGTCCATCATCATCGAGCAGCGCGAGGTCACTTCGGCCGACGTCCTGACCCTGGCCCTGGCGCCCGGTGGCGGCCAGGCGATCCGCTTCGTGCCGGTCGGGCGGAGGCGGCGATGATCTACCCCCATACTCCCCCGTCATCCTCGGGCTTGACCCGAGGACCGGATGATCAGCCGCTCATGCGAAGGGGCGACGCACAGCCCGACCGGCGCCCGGTCCTCGGGTCAAGCCCGAGGATGACGGGTTGGGGGAGCGTCGCATGAGCCTTCTTGCCCACCGCCCGCGCCTGTCCGGCCTGGCGATCTGGAACATGTGCGTCGGCTTCTTCGGCATCCAGATCGGCTTCGGCCTGCAGAACGCCAACACCAGTCGGATCTTCCAGACCTTGGGCGCCGAGGTCGACAGTCTGGCGATCCTCTGGATCGCCGCGCCGCTGACAGGTCTGCTGGTTCAGCCGATCATCGGCCATTTCAGCGACCGGACCTGGACCCGGTTCGGGCGTCGCCGCCCCTATTTCCTGGTCGGCGCCATCGCCACCACCCTGGCCCTGATCGCCATGCCCAACAGCCCCGGCCTGTGGTTCGCCGCAGCCATGCTTTGGATCATGGACGCCTCGATCAATATCACCATGGAGCCGTTCCGCGCCTTCGTCGGCGACAATCTGCCGGAGGAACAACGCACCGCCGGCTATGCGATGCAGAGCTTCTTCATCGGCGCCGGGGCCGTGTTCGCCTCGGTTCTGCCGTGGCTGCTGTCGAACGTGTTCGGCGTGGTCTCGACGGCCGAGGCGGGGGTCGTGCCCCTGTCGGTCAAGATCGCCTTCTATGTCGGGGCCGCCGGCCTGTTCTCGGCCGTGCTGTGGACCGTGCTGAGCACCCGAGAATACAGCCCCGAACAGATCGCCGCCTTCGAACGCGCCAAGCAGGACGCGCTGGGTACGCCCGCCGACGACGGACCCGAGGCGCCGGCGCGCAGCGTTCAGGGCTGGATGACGTCGGGCCTGGTCTGCGCCGTGCTGGGGGGTCTGGGCTTCGTGCTGATCGGCGCGCTGAACCTGGAGAAGGAACTACTGGTCCTGGCCGGCTTCTTCGCCGGTTTTGGGCTGCTGCAGATCGCGGTCGGCATGATGCAACGCCGCCAGATCGTCAACGCCGCGACCGAGATCCTGAACGACATCTTCCGCATGCCCGAGACCATGCGCGGCCTGGCGGTCGTCCAGTTCTTCAGCTGGTTCGCCCTGTTCTCCCTGTGGATCTACACCACCGCCGCCGTGACCCGTGTCCACTACGGCACGACCGACACGACCTCGGCCGCCTATGCCGCCGGGGCCGACTGGGTCGGGGTGCTGTTCGGAGTCTATAACGGCGTGGCGGCCCTGGCGGCCTTCACCCTGCCGGTGCTGGCCACGCGCATCGGCCGAAAGGCGACCCACGCCCTGATGCTGCTGCTGGGCGCGGCGGGTCTATTCGGGGTCTTCGTCATCCGCGATCCGGGCCTGCTGTGGCTGCCGATGATCGGCGTCGGCTTCGCCTGGGCCTCGATCGTCTCCATGCCCTACGCCATCCTGTCGGCGGCGGTGCCGGACCGGAAGATGGGCGTCTATATGGGCGTCTTCAACATCTTCATCGTCGTGCCCCAGCTGCTGGCCGCCACCGTCCTGGGCCTGATCCTGAAGACCCTGTTCGACGGCCAGGCCATCTGGGCCCTGGTGCTCGGCGCCGTTTCCTTCGTGCTGGCGGCGGCGAGCGCCCTGCTGGTGCGCGAACATTCCCCCTCCCCCACGCCCAACCCGTGAGGCTTCTCCATGCGTAAGTTCAAAACCCTTTGCCTCGCCGGCGCCGCCGGTCTGGCCGTCGCCTCGGCCGCGTCCGCACAGTCGGTCGCGCCCGGCGCACCCGGCGACCTGCCGACCTGGTCCAGCGCCGCCAAGACCGGCGCCGGCGCGTCCTACGAGGCCTATGTCGACGGCCAATATCGCGACGGCGGCCAGACCGGGGCGGTGTCCAAGGTCTGGTTCTCGATCGCCGACGGCGTTCTGACCGAGACCATGTACGGCCTGATCCACGAGGCCCAGATCAAGGCGCTTCGCTTCGCCGTCGTCACGCCGGATGGTCTGGCGCTGGAAGGCGACGACACCACGGCCAAGACCGAATACCTGCACGTGGACGCCGAGGGGCGCCCGCTGTCCCCCGCCTACAAGGTCACGACGCGCGACAAGGCCGGCCGGTTCGAGATCGAGAAGCGCATCTTCACCGACCCCGACCGCAACGCCCTGGTGCTGCGGGTTCAGATCACCGCCCTGAGCGGCGAGGCGACGCCCTATCTGCTGCTCGAGCCGCACATCGCCAATACCGGCGTCGATGATCGCGGCCAGGTCACACGCGAAGGCTTCCACGCCTGGGAGGGAGACACGCACCTGGTGCTGAAGCCCAGCGAGGCCTTCGCCGCCGCCAGCGTCGGCTTCGTCGGCGCCTCGGATGGCCTGACCGATCTGAAGGACGGCAAGCTGGACTGGACCTACGCCTCGACCGGCCAGACCGCCGGCAACACCATGATGACCGGCGCCCTGCCGACCCTGCGCATGGGCCAGAGCCTCAGCCGCGACTTCGTCATCGGCTTCGGCGACAGCGAGGCGGCGGCCCAGGCGGCGGCGGACGGCGCCTTCGCGACCGGACTGGACGAGGTGCTGGCCCGCTTCAACGGCGAGGGCGAGCGTGCGGGTTGGGAGGATTATGTCGCCTCCCTGACCGAACTGCCCCGCATCGCCGAACAGGCGACCGACGGGGGCAAGCTGGCCTATGCCTCGGCCCTGATGCTGAAGGTGCAGGAGGACCGCACCCACGCCGGCGCCCTGATCGCGTCGCTGTCGAATCCCTGGGGCGACACGGTGGACGCGTCGAAATCCTCGACCGGCTACAAGGCGGTCTGGCCGCGCGACTTCTATCAGGTGGCCATGGCCCTGGCGGCCCTGGGCGACAGGGAGACGCCGCTGGCGGCCTTCAACTATCTGCCCCAGGTCCAGGTCGGGCCGGACACGCCGGGCAACACCGGCGCCGGCGGCTGGTTCCTGCAGAAGACCCATGTCGATGGGGAGCTGGAATGGGTGGCGGTCCAGCTGGACCAGACGGCCATGCCGATCATGCTGGGCTATCGTCTGTGGAAGATGGGCTGGCTGTCAGACGCCGAGATGACCGAGCACTACACCGCCATGCTGAAGCCGGCCGCCGACTTCCTGGTCGATGGCGGCAAGGTCGGGCTGTTGTGGAACGAGGCCGAGATCAAGCCGCCCTTCACCCAGCAGGAACGCTGGGAAGAGCAGCAGGGCTATTCGCCGTCCAGCACCGCCGCCGTGGTCGCCGGCCTGACGGTCGCGGCCGAGATGGCCCGGGCCTCGGGCGACGCGGCGGGCGCGACCCGCTACCAGGCCGCCGCCGACAGCTATGCGTCCAAGATCGAAGACCGGATGTTCACCACCAACGGCGACTTCGGCGACGGTCGCTACTACATCCGCATCACCCAGAACGAGAACCCGAACGACAAGGCCCCGATCGGCGCCGCCAACGGTCAGATCGCCCCGGCCGAGGATCGGGTCGTGGACGGCGGCTTCCTGGAGCTGGTCCGCTACGGCGTGCGCAAGGCGAACGATGCCCACATCGTCTCCACCCTGCCGGTCTATGACGACCAGTCGCTGGAGCCCCTGTACCGTGTCCGCTACGATTTCGGCCCCGAGGGCGACAAGACGCCGGGCTGGCGCCGGTACGGCGTCGACGGTTATGGCGAAGACCATGTCACGGGCGCCAACTATGGCGTCGGCGGCGAGATGAGCCCCGGCCAGCGCGGCCGGGTCTGGCCCTTTTTCACGGGCGAGCGCGGCCATTATGAACTGGCCCGCGTCAGCCTGAACGGCGCGCCCTCGCCCGCCGACATCGACGCCATCCGCCAGACCTATGTGCGCGGCATGGAGCGGTTCGCCAACGACGGCCTGATGCTGGCCGAACAGGTGTGGGACGGGGTCGGCGCCCCCACGGCCCACGACTACACCCTGGGTCAGAATACGGATTCCGCCACCCCCCTGGCCTGGACCCACGCCGAATATCTGAAGCTGCTGCGGTCGCTGGCCGACGGCAAGGTCTGGGACCGGTACGATCCGGTCGAAAGCCGCTACGCCCGCTAAAGAAAAAGGCCCCGGAGATCGCTCTCCGGGGCCCTACTCGATGTGCTAGGATTCAGAAGACCAGCTTGACCGAGCCGACCACGCGGTCCTCGGCGTTAGGCACGCCGTCCACGTCGGTGTCGTAGTAGCGCACGTCGAGAGCCAGATTGTCGGTCAGGGCATAGGCGACGCCGGCGTTCCAAGTCACATAGTCGTCGCTGACGTCCAGCCATTGCTGGCCGACAGCGCCCGAGATCGTCCATTTGTCAGCCGGGCTGAAGGCGCCGTTGATTTCTGCATAGGTCGCCGCTTCGTCGACCCCGAAGAAGTCGGGCGAGTAATAGACGGCGGCGCCGACCGTGGCGGGTCCGACGGCGCGCGAGGCGGCCGCCTTGAACTCTGCGTAGTTGTAGTCGGCTCCGTCGGGCGTGCCAGCATACAGATAGCCGATCACGCCGAAGTCGAGGGCGAAGCCGGCCGCTTCGGTGCGATAGCCCCCGTAGATGTCGAACTCAGCATCGGTGTCGTCGCCGAAGTCCACGTTCGAGGCCCAGGCGCCGGCGTAGAAACTGCCGGCCGTCAGATCGACGCCGCCCTGGATGGCCGGATCTTCGCCCGTCTGGCTGAAGCCACGGAACACATAGTCAGTGACGATACCGGCGTTGAACGCGACGTCGATGTCGCTTTGCGCCGAGGCGGGCGCGGCCAGACCGATCAGGCCGGTGGCGAGAGCGGCCGCAGCGGCGGAACGGAAGAACCCAAACTTCATAGTCATATCCCCTTGATTATATTTGTTTCTATAGAGCCGGGACAGGCCCGGCGGACGGGACGCGGCCGGCGGAGCCGCGTCCCGATTTCGTCAGTGGTCCAGACTCTCGCCATGCAGCGAGGTGTCCAGACCGGCGGCTTCTTCCGCCTCGCTCACGCGCAGGCCCGTGGTGAACTTGCAGATGATGAGGATGACGAAGGTGCCGACCGCGCTGTAGGCGATGGTCCAGGCCAGGCCCAAGGCCTGGGCGCCGACAGTAGCGCCTTCCGACAGGCTGTTGATCGCGGTGGTCGCGAACACGCCGGTCAGCAGGGCGCCGATCAGACCGCCGGCGCCATGGATGCCGAAGGCGTCAAGCGAGTCGTCGTAGCGCAGCAGCTTCTTGATCCAGACCGACGAGATATAGCAGACCGGTCCGGCGATCAGGCCGATGATGACCGCGCCCTTGGGATCGACGAAACCGGCGGCCGGGGTGATGGCCACCAGACCGGCGACCACGCCCGACAGCATGCCGATCAGCGAGACCTTCTTCTTCTCGATCAGTTCGATGATCTTCCAGGTCAGGGCGGCGGCGGCGGCGGCCAGGACGGTGTTCAGCAGGGCCACGCCCATCAGTTCGTTCGCCGCGCCCGCCGAGCCGGCGTTGAAGCCGATCCAGCCGACCAGCAGCAGCGAGGCGCCGATCATGGTCAGCACCGGGTTGTGGGCGATGATCGGCTCGGCGCCATAGCCCTTGCGACGACCCAGGAAGATGGCGCAGACCAGCCCCGCGACGCCCGAGTTGACGTGAACGACCGCGCCGCCTGCGAAGTCCAGCACGCCGGCGGCGCCCAGGAAGCCGCCGCCCCAGACCCAGTGGCAGATGGGCGAATAGACCAGCAGCGACCACAGGGCCGTGAACAGCAGCAGACCCGAATATTTCATCCGTTCAGCGAAGGCGCCGGTGACCAGGGCCGGGGTGATGATGGCGAAGGTCATCTGGAAGGCGATGAACAGATATTCGGGAATGCCGGTCAGCAGGGTATTCGCCGTGCCCAGGGTCACGCCGTTCAGGAACAGCATGTCCAGGCCGCCCACATAGGGCTGAAGCGCGGCGTCAGGGTTGGCGCCGAAGGCGATGCTGTAGCCGGCGATGAACCAGACCAGCGAGACGACGGCGAAGACGCCGACCGACTGGGTGATGGTGGCGATGACGTTCTTGCGGCGCACCATGCCGCCGTAGAACAGGGCCAGACCCGGCAGGGTCATCAACAGGACCAGAGCGGTCGAGGTGCCCAGCCAGGCCGTGCCGGCGCCGTCCAGTTCCAGCACCGACTGGTGCGCCAGCAGGGCCGGCGCCGCCACGGGCGTCTGGGCGAAGGCCCCGCCCGCATAGAAGAGACCAATGGTCAGACACAGGAGCGCGACGGCTCCCGGAAGTCGATTCCAGACACGCGACATGAGCAAAAATCCCCCTTAGCAATCTCGCAGATGCGAAGGTTTTACTGCAATCGCGTCTTACGCAAGGGGCTTGACCGTAAACGGTGCAACTTTCTTGCAACGGTCATTGAACAAAAGTTAAGCCCCGCATGATCGATGCGTCATGCGGGGCTAAAATATCAAAATCGTGTTCTCGGTAACGATGTTCGCGGTACGAATTTCGCAGCCCGATCAGGTCAGGCCCAGTGCATCTGCACCCGATGCGCCGCCGCCCAGTGGATGGCGCGGATGGCGTCGATCACGGCCTCGGTCGCCGCGCGCGTGCCCAGGGCGCCGCCTAGGTCGGCGGTGACGGCGCCGGCCGCCAGAACCGCGGCGACGGCGGCCTCGATGGAATCGGCCTCGTCCTCCAGCTTCAGGCTGTGGCGCAGCAGAAGGGCCGCCGACAGGATCGTCCCCACCGGATTGGCCAGATCCTGTCCGGCGATGTCCGGCGCCGAGCCGTGGATCGGCTCGAACAGGCCCGGTCCTTCCGTACCCAGCGAGGCCGAGGGCAGCAGGCCGATCGAACCGCCCAGCACCGAGATCTCGTCCGACAGGATGTCGCCGAACATGTTCTCGGTCAGGATGACGTCATATTCGCGCGGTTTGCGGATCAGGTGCATGGCCATGGAATCGACCAGGGCGTGCTCCAGCGCGATCTCGGGGAATTCCTCGGCGTGGATGCGGGTCACGACCTCGCGCCACAGGCGGCTGGTCTCCATGACATTGGCCTTGTCGACCGAGGTCACCTTGCCGCGCCGCTGGCGAGCGGTCTGGAAGGCGGCGCGGGTGACGCGCTCGATCTCCGGCACCGTATATTCGCACAGGTCGGTGGCGCGGTCGGCGGTGCGGGTCTTCTCGCCGAAATAGACGCCGCCGGTCAGTTCGCGGAAGACGATCAGATCGACGCCTTCGACGATCTCCTTCTTCAGCGGCGAACGGTGCGCCATCACTGGCGAGACCTGCAGCGGCCGCAGATTGGCGAACAGGCCCATGGCCTTGCGGATCGCCAACAGGCCTTCCTCGGGCCGGCGCTTGCCGCCGTCCCATTTGGGACCGCCGACGGCGCCCAGCAGAACCGCGTCGGCGGCGACGCAGGCGGCGCGGGTCGCCTCTGGCAGGGGCTCGCCCGTCTCGTCGATGGCGGCGCCGCCGATCAGATGTTCGGAGAAGTTGAAGCTGTGGCCATAGAAGTCGCCGATCACCGCCAGGACGTCGCGCGCGGCGCGCGTCACCTCCGGTCCGACGCCGTCGCCGGGCAACAGGACGATATTATAGGTCTTGGGGGCGGTGTTGGGCATCAGACGGTCTCTCTCGAACGCTCGTAGGCTTCGATCTCAGGCAGGTTTGATTGCAGCCAGCCCAGGGTGTCCACCCCGTTCAGCAGGCATTCGCGCGCGAAGGATTCGACCGTAAACGACACGGGCTGAGCATTGCCGCGCCGGATCTGGCTGGCCTGGAGGTCGATCGTGACCGGCTGGTCCGGTTGCGACGCCAGATCGTCCCAGACGTCCTGGCTGACGACGATGGGCAGCAGGCCGTTTTTCAACGCGTTAGATGTAAAAATGTCAGCGATTTCGGTCGAGATCACCGCCCGGAACCCATAGTCGTACAGGGCCCAGGGGGCGTGTTCGCGCGAGGAGCCGCAGGCGAAATTCTTGCCCGCTAGCAGGATACGATGCTCGGCCGGATCGATGCGGTTAAGGATGGCCTCGGGCTTCTCCGATCCGTCCGTCTCATAGCGCCAGTCATAAAAGGCCGCCTTGCCCAGCCCCTCGCGCGACGTCGTCGTCAGGAAGCGCGCGGGGATGATCTGGTCGGTGTCGATATTGGCCTGACTCAAGGTCACGGTCTTGGAGGTCAAAACCTGAAAGGGCTCAGACATTTTGCGCTCCTACCGTCTCGCGCGCGGCGCTCGACTGCTTGAGGGCGGTCGCCTCCCGCAGATAGACGCGGGGATCGGTCAGCACCCCGGCCACAGCCGTCGCCGCCGCCGTCGCCGGACTGGCCAGGATGGTACGGGCGTCCTTGCCCTGGCGCCCTTCGAAATTCCTGTTCGAGGTCGAGACGGCCAACTGACCCGGCGCCACGAAATCCCCGTTCATGGCGATACACATGGAACAGCCCGGAATACGCCATTCGGCCCCGGCGGCGATGAAGACCTCGTGCAGGCCCTCCGCCTCGGCGTCGCGCCGCACGGCCTCGGAACCCGGCACCACCAGCATCCGCAGACCGGGCTTGACCTTGCGGCCGCGCAGCACCTCGGCGGCGGCGCGCAGATCGGGCAGACGGCCGTTGGTGCAGGAGCCGATGAAGACCACGTCCACCGGCTGGCTGGTCGTCGCCTCGCCGGGGGTGAAGCCCATATAGGCGATGGCCTTGCGGTCGCTGTCTGACTGGGGCTGGGGCACGGGCGCGCCTATGGGGGCTCCGGCGTCCGGCGTCGTGCCCCAGGTCGCCATGGGACGGATGGCGGCGCCGTCGATGACGACTTCCTTGTCGAAGCTCGAGCCCGGATCCGTGGCCAGCTTCAGCCATTCGGCCGTCGCAGCCTCGTAGTCGGCGGGGACATGCTTGCGGCCGCGCAGCCAGTCGATGGTGGTCTGGTCCGGGGCGATCATGCCCGCGCGGGCGCCGGCCTCAATGGACATGTTGCACAGGGTCATTCGCCCTTCCATGTCCAGCGCCCGCACCGCCTCGCCCGCGTATTCAATGACATAGCCGGTGCCCCCGCCGAAGCCGATGGCGGCGATGACGGCCAGGGCGACGTCCTTGCCCGAGACGCCGGGCTGCAGCCGGCCATCCACCGTCACCCGCATGGCCTTGGCCTTGCGCTGCAACAGGCACTGGGTCGCCAGCACATGACCGACTTCGGACGTGCCGATGCCGAAGGCCAAAGCCCCGAAGGCGCCGTGTGTGGCGGTATGGCTGTCACCGCAGACCACGGTCATGCCCGGCTGGGTCAGGCCCAGCTCCGGCCCCATGACATGGACCACGCCCCGGTCTTCGGAGCCCCAGCCCGCCAGCGGCACCCCATGAGCGGCGCAGTTCTTCTCCAGCCGATGCACCTGGGCCTCGGCCTGGGCGGTGACATAGGGTTTCAGCCCGTTCAGCCCCGCCGGCAGGGTCGGGGTCGAATGGTCCAGGGTCGCGTAGGTCCGGTCGGGGCGGCGCACCTTCAGGCCGCGCGCCTCGATCTCGCTGAAGGCCTGCGGGCTGGTGACCTCATGGACCAGGTGCAGGTCGATATACAGAACCCCGGGCGTGTCGACCGTCTCGTTCCGCACGACGTGGGCGTCCCAGACCTTGTCGAACAGGGTTTTTGGATCAGGCATACTGGGCCACCGTCTCCGACACGCCGTCCACGGCGTCGATGATGGCGATCAGCTCCGCGTCGTTGATCTCGCCGATCTGGTCGGCGCGCTGCTTGAAGCCGGCGACCACCGCGACCAGACGCTCGCCCTCAATGGGACGGCCGATGGTCTCGGCGCGTTTGGCGATGGCGTGACGGCCCGAATGCTTGCCCAGCACGAACCAGCTGCTCTCGAAGCCCACGTCCTGGGGCCGCATGATCTCATAGGTGCGGCTGTCGGCCAGCATGCCGTGCTGGTGGATGCCGGCCTCGTGGGCGAAAGCGTTGATGCCGACCACCGACTTGTTGCGGGCGATGACCGTCTCGGTGATCTCGCACAGGATCTTGGAGGCGCGCACCAGATGGCGGCTGTCGGAGCCGGTCGTGACGCCGTAACGGTCCTCGCGGACCTTCAGGGCCATGACGACCTCTTCGATCGAGGCGTTGCCGGCCCGTTCACCGATGCCGTTGATCGCGCCCTCGACCTGACGCGCACCGCCCTCGACGGCGGCCAGGGAGTTGGCGACCGCCATGCCCAGGTCGTCGTGGCAGTGGGCCGAGAAGATCACATGGGGATGGCGCTTGTGAATCCGCGCCGCCAGGGCGCGGAAGGTCTCGCGCACCTCTTCCGGGGTGGCGTAGCCGACGGTGTCGGGCACGTTCAGGGTCCGGGCGCCGGCGTCGGCGGCGGCCTCCAGCACATCGGCCAGGAATTCGGGCTCCGTACGGAAGGCGTCCTCGGCCGAGAACTCGACGTCATCGAACAGGCTGGCGGCGTATTCGACCGAGCGCACGGCCGTCGACAGCACCTCGTTGGTCGACATCTTCAGCTTGGCGGTGCGGTGGATCGGGCTGGTGCCGATGAAGGTGTGGCAGCGGCGATGCGACTTGGGCGCCGGCTGCAGAGCCCGGAAGCTGGCGTCGATGTCCTTTTCATTGGCGCGCGACAGGGAACAGAAGACCGGCCCCTCGACCTCGCTCGCCACGCGGCGGATGCAGTCTTCGTCGCCCGGCGAGGCGGCGGCGAAGCCGGCCTCGATAACGTCGACGCCCAGGTCCTTCAGGACCTGGGCCATCTTCACCTTGGCTTGGGCGCTCATGGAGAAGCCGGGCGCCTGTTCCCCGTCCCGCATCGTCGTGTCGAAGACGATGACCCGGTTGGGGTCGGCGGCGATCTCCTCAGTTCGGGATACGCCGGATACTCGTACTTTTTCGGCGGTCATTACGCGGCCTCGGATTGAATAATGTCGTTGCCGATGCGGCGCACGCCGAACAGGCGGTCGATCTGGCGGCCCAGATTCTCCATGCACCGGCCGGCGTCGCGGCCGCGCACGGTCAGGGAGATGCGGCGGAACGCCCCTTCGTCGGCCATGTTCATGCCGTCGATGTGGAAGCCGCGGCGCTCCACAAGGCCGATGAGACGCTGAAGCGAACCGTCCGCACGGTCGATCTGGATGTGGATCGTGTCGCTCATCTCAGGAGCCCTCCATCATTTCGGCGTTGCTCTTGCCCGGCGGAACCAGCGGCCAGACATTGTCTCGGGGATCAATGACCACATGGGCCAGGCAGGGGCCGTCGGCGGCCAGCAGGCGCTGGATGCCGTCCGACACCTGATCGCGGCGATCGATACGGAAGGCCTCGATGCCAAAGGCCTCGGCCACCTTCACGAAGTCCGGATTGTCGGACAGGTCGATCTCGGAATAGTTCTCGGCGAAGAACAGTTCCTGCCACTGGCGCACCAGGCCCAGCGAGGAATTGTCGATCAGCACGATCTTCAGCGGGATGCCGTAACGCTTCAGCGTCGCCAGCTCCTGGATGTTCATCATGAAGCCGCCGTCGCCGGCGATGGTGACGACGGTCGCGGACGGATCGGCCAGCTTGGCGCCGATGCCCGCAGGCAGGCCGAAACCCATGGCGCCCAGGCCGCCCGAGGTGATGTGGGCCTCGGGCTTGGAGAAGCGGCAGTGCATGGCCGCCCACATCTGGTGCTGGCCCACGTCGCAAGCGGCGACGAAGGCGTCGCCCGCCGCTTCGGACACTTCTTTCAGCAGGGCCGGGGCGTAGACCCCCTCGCCCGGCGCGTCATAGCGATAGGCGCTGGTCCGGGCGGCGTCGACGCACTCGTCGACCCAGGGCTGGATGTCCAGGGCCGGGCCGCCGGCCATGCGCGCCGTCAGGGCTTCGATCCCGTCCTTCAGCTCGCCGACGACCGCGACATTGGCCGCCCGCAGCTTGCCGACTTCGGAGGCGTCGATGTCGAAATGGACGATCCGGGCGTTAGGCGCGAACTCGGCCAGCTTGCCGGTGGCGCGGTCGTCGAACCGGGCGCCGACGACGATCAGCAGGTCGCTGTCCTGCACCGCATGATTGGCGGCGCGCGTCCCGTGCATGCCCAGCATGCCCAGCATGCCAGGCGCATCGGTCGGGATGGTGCCCAGGGCGTTCAGGGTCGAGACCTGGGGGATGCCGGTCGCGGCGACGAAGGCGCGCAGGGCCTCGGTCGCGCGGCCGATCTTCACGCCGCCGCCGATATAGACCAACGGCTTCTTCGCGGCCCGGATCGCAGCCTCGGCGGCGGCCACGGCGTCGTGGTCGATGCGCGGCGTGTCGTTCGGAATGTGGAAGCCATAGTCGTCGCTGGTCGTGGCGAACTGCACGTCCTTGGGCAGATCGACCAGGACCGGACCGGGACGGCCCGAGGCGGCGATATGGAAGGCTTCTTCGATGGCGGCCGGAACATCGGCGGCGGACCGGACCAGGATCGAATGTTTCACGATCGGCAGGGTGACGCCCAGGATGTCGATCTCCTGGAAGGCGTCGGTCCCCATCAAGCCCTGGGCGACATTGCCGGTGATGCAGACCATCGGCACGGAATCCATCAGCGCATTGGCGATGCCGGTGATCAGATTGGTGGCGCCGGGGCCGGAGGTGGCCATGCACACCCCGACCTTGCCGCTCTTCCTCGCATAGGCGTCGGCGGCGAAGGCCGCGCCCTGCTCGTGGCGGACCAGGATGTGTTTCAGCTTCGATCCGGCCAGGGCGTCATAGACCGGCATGATGGCGCCGCCCGGATAACCGAACACCACCTCCACGCCCAGCCGCTCCAGGGTGGAGACCAGCAGGCGCGCCCCCGATTGGGGGACGGCCTCGGCTGAGGATTTGAAGGCGGCGGCGGTCATCAGGGTCATCCGGTCTATCGCTTACGGCTCAGGCCGCTTCGGACTTGGGGGTGTTCAGCCAGGCCATGCGCTCGCGCAGACGGGCGCCGACCTGTTCGATCTGGCTTTCGCGGTCCGCCTTCAGCCAGGCTTCGTACTGCGGCTTGCCGGCCTCGTTCTCGGCGATCCAGTTGCGCGCAAAGGTGCCGTCCTGGATCTCGTCCAGGATGGTCTTCATGCGGGCCTTGGTCTCTTCATTGACGACGCGCGGGCCGCTGGCGACGGCGCCGTATTTGGCGGTTTCCGAGATGAAGTGGTGCATCTTGGAGATGCCGCCTTCGTAGAACAGGTCCACGATCAGCTTCAGCTCGTGCAGGCATTCGAAATAGGCGATCTCGGGCTGGTAGCCGGCCTCGACCAGGGTGTTGAAGCCCTGCATCACCAGCTCCTTGGCGCCGCCGCACAGGACGGCCTGTTCGCCGAACAGATCGGTTTCGGTCTCTTCGCGGAAGGTGGTTTCCAGCAGGCCGCCGGTCGCGCCGCCGTTGCCCTTGGCGTAGCCCATGGCCCGGTCGCGGGCCTTGCCGGTGACGTCCTTCTCAATGGCGAACAGCGAAGGCACGCCGCGACCGCGCTGGAACTCGCGACGGACCAGATCGCCCGGTCCCTTGGGCGCGACCAGGATCACGTCCATGTCGGGACGCGGGGTGATGCGCTCGTAGATGATCGAGAAGCCGTGGGCGAACAGCAGGGCCGAGCCTTCCTTGGCGTTCGGCTCGATGATGTCGCGATAGACGTCGCCCTGGACCATGTCCGGGGTCAGGATGGCGATGATGTCGGCGCCCTTGACGGCCTCGGCCGGTTCGGCGGTCGGCACGCCGTCGGCGGTGGCGTGTTTCCAGCCCGTGCCGCCGTGACGGACGCCGGCGACGACGTCATGGCCGCTGTCCTTCAGGTTCTGCGCATGGGCGCGGCCTTGCGAGCCATAGCCGATTATGGCGATGCGCTGGCCGGCGATGGCGCCCGGCTTGATGTCTTCGTTGGTGTAGATGGTGATGGCCATGAGAATTCAGGCGTCCTGAGCAGCAGCGGATTTGTGAGACGCCGGAACTTGAGCCGGCGGCGGGTTGGGAATGGTGACTGCGCCCTGGGCCGCCGAGGCGACCGAGGCGCGGTATTTGGCGAAGACACCTCGCGCCGGGCGGACCACGTGGGGCGTAAAGCCCGCCCGGCGCGTCGCCAGATCGACGTTGACGTCGATGCGGCGGTTGGTGACGTCGATGGTGATGCGGTCACCATCGCGAATGAGAGCGATCGGGCCGCCCACGGCGGCTTCCGGTGAGATGTGGCCGGCGACGAAGCCGTAGCTGGCGCCCGAGAAGCGGCCGTCGGTCAGCAGGGCGACATTGTCGATCTTGCGGCCCTTCAGAGCGGCGGTGACCTGCAGCATCTCGCGCATGCCCGGACCGCCCTTGGGCCCTTCGTAGCGGATGATGATGACGTCGCCCTCGCCGACCGAGCCGTCCTGAACGGCGTGGAAGGCGTCTTCCTCGCTGTCGAAGACGCAGGCCGGACCTTCGAATCTGTCGACCTTGTGGCCCGTCAGCTTGATGACCGCGCCTTCCGGGGCGACGTCGCCATAGATGACGGCGAAGCTGCCGCGCTCCATGACCGGCGCGTCGAAGGTCGTCACCACCACCTGGCCGGGGGTCTCCTCGGCCTCTGCGGCTTCGGCGAACAGGCTGCGGCCGCTGACGGTGGGGGTGTTCACGATCTTGCCGGCCTCGGCCATGCGCTGCGTGACCAGACGGGTGCCGCCGGCGGCGAACAGGTGCGAGGCCAGGAAGCGGCCGCCCGGCTTCAGGTCGCAGATGACCGGCGCCTCGACACAGGCCTGGTGGCAGTCCTCGACGCCGAAATCGACCCCGGCCTCCGCCGCGATGGCCGTCAGGTGCATGACGGCGTTGGTCGAACCGCCCGAGGCGGAAACGGCGACGGCGGCGTTCTTCAGACTGGCGCGGGTGATGTATTTGCGGGCGGTGTCGCCGGCGAACACCCGCTCGACGATCAGGCGACCGCAGCGCTCGCCCTGGGCCGCCTTGCCCGGATCGACCGCCGGCACGTCATTGGCGCCCATGGGCGAGATGCCCATGACCGACAGGGCCATGGCCATGGTGTTGGCCGTGAACTGGCCGCCGCAGGCGCCGGCGCCGGGGCAGACTGCGCTCTCGACCGCCTTCAGCCCCGCGTCGTCCAGCGTCCCGGCCGAATGGGCGCCGATGGCCTCGAACACCTCCTGGACCGAGACCTCCCTGGACCCGATCACGCCGGGCATGATGGTGCCGCCGTAATAGACCAGGCCGGGGATATCCATCCGGGCCAGGGCCATGGCCGCCGCGGGAATGGTCTTGTCGCAGCCGACGATGCAGACCACGCCGTCCAGTTGATGGCCCTCGATGGCCAGTTCGATGGAGTCGGCGACGACCTCGCGGCTGATCAGCGAGGCCTTCATGCCCGCCGTGCCCATCGAGATGCCGTCGGTGACGACGATGGTGTTGAAATCGACCGGATAGCCGCCCGCTGCGACGATGCCGGCGCGCACATCCTTGGCCAGGCGGTCCAGGTGCATGTTGCACGGCGTGACCGTCGACCAGGTGTTGACGATGCCGATCATCGGCTTGTCGAAGTCGGCGTCCTGCATGCCGGCGGCGCGCAGATACGAGCGGGCGGCGGCCCGGTTCGGGCCATGCGTCACCGCCGCGCTGCGCGCATTGGGCTTGTTGGGTTCTGAGGTAGAATCTTGCGTCATCGGTCCGGTTCTTTTTGAACCGCCAAGCACGAAAAACCCCGCTTCCTTTCGGGAGCGGGGTGGTGCGAGGCGATCCTGAGTGTGTCTAGGTCAGGTCGCGTGCATCCACGCCGCTTGCGTAAGCAGGCCGAGAAGTACGAGGAGAATGAGGAATACAGGGCTTTCCAGACCGATCGGCGCGCGAACGGTCGCTGCCGCCTGAGCGGTGCATCCCTTCATCATGTCGCGCGTCATCGTGGCCACGGGGGCTCCCTGTTCTGACGCCAAGAAACCATACCGGCCGGAGTCGCACAACCCCTGTCGCAAAAATTTTGCTCAACAAGGACGAAACCGCCCCGACAGGGGTGTTTCTTGCCCGAGACGGTCCCGCCAACCCAAACCGTAACGCTTGCTCACGCCATGTTAGGGCTAAGGCGCGGCGGCGGGGTTGAAACCGGGGCGCGACAGTTCCATTGAGACGCCAACAACATAATCGTTCAGAGGAGCCTCCCCATGACCGTTCGCGTCGCCATCAATGGTTTCGGCCGCATCGGCCGTCTCGTCCTTCGCTCGATCATTGAGCACGGCCGCACGGACATCGAAGTGGTGGCGATCAACGATCTGGGTCCGGTCGAGACCAACGCCCACCTGTTCCGCTATGACTCGGTGCACGGTCGCTTCCCCGGCACGGTGACTTCGGGCGAAGACTGGCTCGACGTCGGCACGGGCAAGATCAAGGTCACGGCCGAGCGCGATCCGGCCAACCTGCCGCATGCCGAGCTGAAGGTGGACATCGCCTTCGAATGCACCGGCATCTTCACCTCCAAGGACAAGGCCAGCGCCCACCTGAAGGCCGGCGCCAAGCGCGTCCTGGTCTCGGCCCCCGCCGAGGGCGCCGACAAGACCATCGTCTTCAAGGTCAACCACGACACCCTGACCGCCGACGACATCGTCGTCTCGAACGGCTCCTGCACCACCAACGCCCTGGCCCCCGTCGCCAAGGTGCTGAACGACCTGTTCGGCATCGAGCGCGGCTACATGACCACCATCCACTCCTACACCGGCGACCAGCCGACGCTGGATACGATGCACAAGGATCTGTACCGCGCCCGCGCCGCCGCCCTGTCGATGATCCCGACTTCGACCGGCGCCGCCAAGGCCCTGGGTCTGGTCCTGCCGGAACTGAAGGGCAAGCTGGACGGCTCGTCGATCCGCGTCCCCACCCCGAACGTCTCGGTCGTCGACCTGAAGGTCGTCTCCGGTCGCGACACCTCGGCCGACGAGATCAACGCCGCGCTTCAGGCCGCCGCCGACGGCCCGATGAAGGGCGTCCTGTTCACGACGACCGATCCGCTGGTCTCCAGCGACCTGAACCACATCGCCGCCTCGTCCACCGCCGCCCTGCCCCAAACCCAGGTCGTCGACGGCAAGCTGGCCCGCGTGCTCAGCTGGTACGACAACGAATGGGGCTTCGCGACCCGCATGGCCGACACGGCGCTGGTGATGGCGAAGTTCCTGTAAGATCGCACCGAGAACCCCGGCATGCTTCTATTCTTAGGACTGCCGGGGTTTTTACTTTTCGCATGGCTTTCACTGCCTTGGTCGCTGCTCGCCATCGCCTTTTGGGGCGCTATGGTCTGGTTAGGACTGCGCAAGATTGAGCTTGGGCCGTTGACGGATGGAGCGTTCGTCATTCGAGGCTGCGCCGTCGCAGCATTGCTCTTCTTCGGAACAGCCATCCCTTTTTTGACTGGAAACTGGCCTGATCCAGTCGCCCCTTTTGCTTGGTTCGCCGTTCCTGTCCTTCTCACGGGACTCGCTATTTCGGCCTATCGCGATCATGCGAAAAGCGGCCGACATTTCATCGCAGTCGCCGCTCCGGTCGTCGCACTGCAAGTTCAACTGATGATCCACGGCGCTCTGCTCTGGATCGGACACATCTTTTCTGGGGGCAGCCCGATATGACCTTCCGCACTCTCGACGACGCCAAGGATCTCGCCGGCAAGACGGCCCTGGTCCGCGTGGACTTCAACGTCCCGATGGAGGACGGCAAGGTCACGGACGACACCCGTCTGCGGGTCGCCCTGCCGACGATCCAGCGGCTGCGTGACGCCGGCGCCAAGGTCGCCCTGCTGGCCCACTTCGACCGCCCCAAGGGCCAGCGCGTCCCGTCGATGAGCCTGAAGCCTGTCGTGGATGATTTGGAGAACCTGCTCGGCGCTCCCGTCCGCTTCGCCGACGACTGCATCGGTCCGGACGCCGTGGACGCCATCCGAGACCTGGACGCCGGCGGCGTGGTCCTGCTGGAGAACGTCCGCTTCCACGCGGCGGAAGAGGCCAATGACCCGGTCTTCGCCCAGAAGCTGGCCGATCTGGGCGACCTCTATGTCAACGACGCCTTCTCGGCCGCCCACCGCGCCCACGCCTCGACGGAAGGGATCGCGCACCACCTGCCCGCCTATGCCGGCGAATCCATGCGCCGCGAGTTGGACGCCCTGGACGCCGCCCTGGGCAATCCGCAGAAGCCGGTTCTGGGCATCGTCGGCGGCGCCAAGGTCTCGACCAAGCTGGACCTGCTGAAGAACCTGGTCGGCAAGCTGGACCGGCTGGCCATCGGCGGCGGCATGGCCAACACCTTCCTGTTCGCCCAGGGGATCGACATCGGCGGCTCGCTGGCTGAACGCGACATGGCCGACACGGCCCGCGAGATCATGGCCGAGGCCGAGGCGAAGGGCTGCAAACTGCTGCTGCCGGTCGATTTCGTGGTCGCGACCGAGGTCAAGCCCGGCGCCGCATCCCGCCCCGTCATCGCCGGCGCCGCCCTGTCGGCCGACGACAAGATCCTCGACGCCGGCCCCGCCACGGTCGCGCGGCTGCTGGACGCCCTGACGGCTTCGAAGACCCTGATCTGGAACGGCCCCCTGGGCGTGTTCGAGGTGCCGCCCTTCGACGCCGCCACCGTGACCGTCGCCCGCCATGCGGCCGCGCTGGCCAAGGCCGGTGTTCTGGTCGCCGTAGGCGGCGGCGGCGACACGGTCTCGGCCCTGAACCACGCCGGCGTATCGGACGACATGACCTTCGTCTCCACCGCCGGCGGCGCCTTCCTGGAATGGATGGAGGGCAAGCCCCTGCCCGGCGTCGAAGCCCTGCGCGTCTGATCGGCGGCGGTGCAGGCGGATCACGCCTGCACTGCGGCTTTCTGAATTCGCGCTGAAACGGCTGTAACGCGGCGTGACTTCGTCACGCCTCGCCGCTAGTCTCTTGCCCAATCAAAAAAGACTATTCGGCTCAGGAGACTATCCATGGCGCGCATCACGCTGCGACAGCTGCTCGACCACGCGGCAGAGAACGACTACGGCCTGCCGGCCTACAACATCAACAATATGGAACAGGGTCTGGCGATCATGGAGGCGGCCCACGAGGTCAACGCCCCCGTCATCATCCAGGCCTCGCGCGGCGCCCGGAACTACGCCAACGACGTGGTTCTGGCCAAGCTGATCGACGCCCTGGCCGAACTCTATCCCGACATCCCGGTCTGCATGCACCAGGACCACGGCAACGGCCCCGCCACCTGCGCCACCGCCATCCAGTACGGCTTCACCTCGGTGATGATGGACGGATCGCTGGAGGAGGACGCCAAGACCCCCGCCTCCTACGAATACAATGTCGAGGTCACGCGCCGCGTCACCGAAATGGCCCATGCCTGCGGCGTCTCGGTCGAGGGCGAACTGGGCGTGCTGGGCTCGCTGGAGACCGGCATGGGCGAGGCCGAGGACGGCCACGGCTTCGAGGGCAAGCTGGACCATTCGCAACTGCTGACCGATCCCGACCAGGCCGTCGATTTCGTCGCCGCCACCAAGGTCGACGCCCTGGCCATCGCCATGGGCACCAGCCACGGCGCCTACAAGTTCAGCAAGAAGCCGGACGGCGACATCCTGGCCATGAATGTGATCGAGGACATCCACCGCCGCCTGCCCAACACCCACCTGGTGATGCACGGCAGCTCGTCGGTGCCGCAGGACCTGCAGGACATTATCAACCAGTACGGCGGCGAAATGCCCCAGACTTGGGGCGTGCCGGTCGAGGAAATCCAGCGCGGCATCAAGCACGGCGTCCGCAAGGTCAATATCGACACCGACAACCGTATGGCCATCACCGGCGCCATCCGTAAGGCGCTGATGGAAAACCCGCGGGAGTTCGATCCGCGCGCCTATCTGAAGCCCGCCAAGGCCGCGATGAAGAAGCTCTGCATGGAGCGGTATCAGCAGTTCGGCTGCGAAGGTCAGGCGTCGCGCATCCGCCCCCTGTCCACCGCCCAGATGGCTCACCGCTACGCCTCGGGCGACCTGGACCCGTCCTTCCGCGGCGCCGCCGTCAAGGCCGCCTGATCAATCAGAAGACCGGGTAGCGGCCGCTCAGTTCGCCGCGCACCTGGCGCAGGTCCCACTCTGCGCGGTCCAGCGCGTCGCGCGCCTCACGGGCGTTGCGGCGCGCGCTGCGGATTTCCCCGCGCACCTCGTCGATCCGGTCGCGAATTCGCTGTTTCTCGTCATCCGTCAGGCCGTCCGACCGGAGTTCGCGCTGCTTGGCGTCCAGCTTGTCCTCCCGGTCCTCGATGCGAGCCTCGGCGCTGCTCAGCGCGCTTTCGGCGCTTGCAACCGCCGCCTCGACCTCGTGCAGCCTGCGCCCGTCATTGTAGGCAGGCAGAAACTCCGCCTCCTCCTCGGGTCGGCAGACGCCGTAATAGG
>NZ_JMQR01000014.1:0-40459 GCF_000698025.1 Brevundimonas sp. EAKA
CCGCTGAACCCACCCTCTCGTTTCCGAAAAGGTCCGCCATGTCTGAGGTTCTCGACACCACGCCCCGCGCCGACGGGTTCCGAATGCCCGCCGAATGGGAGCCCCATATCGGTTGCTGGATGATGTGGCCCGAACGGTCGGACAACTGGCGGGGCGGCGCAAAGCCGGCCCAGCACGCCTTCGCTGCGGTGGCGGCCGCGATCGCCGAAGGCGAGCCGGTGACGGTCTGCGTCTCGCCCGCCCAGTATGTGATCGCGCGCGCCATGCTCGCGCCGACCGTGCGGGTCGTGGAAATGACCAGCAACGACAGCTGGATCCGGGACTGCGGCCCGACCTTCGTCGTCAACGACCAGGGCGTGGTGCGCGGCGTCGACTGGAAATTCAACGCCTGGGGCGGGCTGACCGACGGCCTCTACTTCCCATGGGACCAGGACGATCTCGTCGGCGAGAAGGTCATCGAACTTGAGCGCGACGATCGCTACGCCCCGGACTTCGTGCTGGAGGGCGGCTCGATCGACGTCGACGGCGAAGGAACGGTGCTCGCGACCGAGGAGTGTCTGCTGAACCCCAACCGCAATCCCGGCAAGACCCGTGAGGAGATCGAGCAGTCGCTGCGCGACTACCTCGGCGTCGAAACCGTGCTGTGGCTGGAGCACGGCGTCTATCTCGACGAAACCGACGGCCACGTCGACAACATGTGCCGCTTCGTCGCTCCGGGCGAGGTGGTGCTGACCTGGACGGACGACCGCGCCGACCCGCAGTACGCCCGCTCGGCCGCGGCGCTGGAGCGCCTGGCCGGTTATCGCGACGCCCGCGGGCGTCCTCTGCAGGTGCACAAGCTGCACCAACCGGCGCCGGTGCTGATCACCGCTGAAGAGGCCGCCGGCGTCGACAAGGTGGCCGGCACCCTGCCGCGCGAGCCCGGCGACCGGATGGCGGCCTCCTATGTGAATTTCTACATCGCCAACGCGGTGGTGGTCGCGCCTGCCTTCGGTGATCCGCAGGACGCCCCCGCAATGGAGACATTGGCCCGACTGTTCCCGAACCGGCGAATCCTCTCCGTGCCTGCGCGGGAGATCCTGTTGGGCGGGGGCAACATCCATTGCATCACCCAGCAGGAACCGCTGGGGGCGCGCGAGCGCGCCGCAAGTCGGCCCCGGTGACATGCGGCGCGTGATCGCCGTGGGCGGCAACGCCCTGTTGCGCCGGGGCGAGCCGCTGTCGGCCGAAAATCAACGGCGCACCATGGCGGCGGCCGCCCCGGGGCTGGGCCGGGCGTGCGACGGTCACGATATCGCCCTGGTCCACGGCAACGGTCCCCAGATCGGCCTCCTGGCGCTGGAGGCGGAAGCCTATGAGGCGGCCCCTGGCTGGCCGCTCGACGTGCTGGGAGCGGAATCCCAGGGCATGGTCGGCTATGTCATCGCCCAGGCGCTGCGCAACGCCCTTCCCGCCCGCGAGGTCGCCGTGGTGCTGACCCAGACGCGGGTGGATTCCGCCGATTCCGCCTTTCTTCGGCCGACCAAGCCGATCGGCCCGGTCTATGCGTCGGACGTGGCCAAGGCGTTGGGCGCGGCGCGGGGCTGGACCTTCGCGCCCGACGGCTCCGGACTGCGGCGCGTCGTCGCCTCGCCCACGCCGCTCGAGATCGCCGAGGCGGCGACCATCGCCCGGTTGGTGGGGGCCGGCGTGATCACCGTCTGCGCCGGCGGCGGCGGCGTTCCGGTCGCCGACGCCCCGGACGGGTCCCGCCATGGCGTCGAGGCCGTGATCGACAAGGATCTGGCGGCGGCCCTGCTGGCCGCGCGGCTGGACGCCGACGAACTGCTGATCCTCACCGATGTCGATGCGGTCTACCTCGACTGGGGGCGGCCCCATGCGCGAGCGGTTCGGGACGCCCGGGCGGAAGACCTGCTGGGCCGCGACTTCGCCGAGGGCTCGATGGCGCCCAAGGTGCGCGCCGCGTGCGGCTTTGCGCTTCAGACCGGGCGGCCCGCCCTGATCGGGACGCTGGACGACATCGACGGCCTCCTGGCCGGCGCATCGGGCACCCGTATCCGACCCTGACATCGTTCGGAATGGCGTCGCTGTGCGGCCGACGAAGCTCGGACGGACGTCACCCCGCGCGCCGGGTCTTCACCCGGACGCCGTCCCGCACCTGGTCCGAAGGAAAGACCACCAACGAATCGCCGTCGGCTGCGCCCTCCAGAATTTCCGCGTCCCGGTCCGTGATCGCCCCGACCTTGACCGGACGCAAACGCGCCCTGCCCTGCTCAATCCGGAACACGGCCCATCCTCCGCTGTCGCGCACCAGCGCACCGGCCGGGGCGATCACCGCCGACGGGGTTTCGTGCAGGAACACCCGTCCCCAGACGCGATAGCCGGGCGCGAGCCCCGCGCGGCCGGATTCAGGACCAGTGAAACGCAGCATGACCCGCGTCCGCTGCTCCTCGATCCCCAGAGCAGATATCTTTGTGAAGGCCTGCGGCTCGACCAGCCGCACCTCGGCGGGAAGGTCTGCGGCGCCGCCCCAGTCATAAATCTCGGCCCGGTCGCCCGGCCGGATCCTGACGGCGTCCTGGGACAGGAATTCGATCTGCGCTTCCAGCCCTGCGGTCGCCCCCACCTCCACCAGCGGCGTGCCGGCGGCGACGTCGCGCTCGCTCTGCTGCAGCAGGGCCGTCACCACGCCGGATGTCGGGGACGTGATGGGGATCAGGCCGGCGCCCGCTGCTTCGGGACCGGTCAAAACCGCCTGGGCCGCCGCCACATCCGCGCGCCGGGCGAGAACCGCCGCGTCACCCGCCCGAAGCGCCTCGCGCGCGGATGTGGCCGCCGCCTGGGCGTTCTCCAGACCCTGGCGTGAGACGACGCCCTGCGCCGCCAGCGGCTCCAGCCGCGCCTGCGCCCTCGCCGCCCGGTCAGCCTCGGCCCTGAACTGAAGGCGCTGCGCCTCGGCCTGGGCCAGCATCGCGCGCGCAGCTGAAATGGAGGCCTCGGCCTGGGCGCGCATGCGTGGATCGAGAAAGGCAGAACGCGCGGGGCGCAGGGTCGCCACGACCGTGCGCCCCGCGATCACGGCGTCGCCCACCTCAAGCGGCAGCCGGGTCAGATGACCACTGACCGGGGCCGACACGACATAGGCCTGACGTACACGCGCCCACCCCTGGTCCGAGACGGTTTCCGCGATCGGCCCGCGATGCACGGCGGCAGCCTCCACCGTGACCGGACGGGGCGCGAACAGGACCGCCAGAATCGCCGCGGCCGCGAGCGCCAGCCCCCCCATGACGATCCAGCGTGTGTTGCGTTTTGCGGCCATGATTACTCCCGGGTCTTGAGGGCGGCGACAAGGTCAAGGCGCCAGATACGCTGACCGACGAGAACGGCGGCGGCCAGGACGGCGGCGAAATAGACGCAGACGGCGACGCCGTAGCCGTGCGCGGTGATGATCATCGGAAGTTGCATCTCCTGCTCCGCAAAGGCCGCGACGAGCGTCCTGGCGAGCGCCACGCCGCCAATGACGCCGAGAGGCATGGCCACAAGGGCCAACAGGAAGAGCTCACCCAGCAGGATGTAGGCGCATTCCGACTGGTCGAGGCCGAGAACCCGCAGGGTGGCCAGATCACGGCTGCGATCGGCGAGCGCGATCCGGGCGACATTATAGGCGACTCCGAAAGCGATGGCGGCGGCGAAGCCCGCGAAGAAGGTCATCTCGTCGTTCAGGATGCGCATGAAATTGGTCCGATACGCCTCGACCGTATCCGCGCGTGACGCGGCGCCCACGATCGCGGGCGCGCCCACGACGGAGCGGTAGAATTCGGCGCGACGGTCGCTCGCGACCTGGAGGGTCACCAGATTGACCAGGTCTCCCTCGCCCATGATCTGGCCGAGCGCCCGGCGGTCCATATAGGTGGAGAAGCCCGCGTAGTCCCGCGTGGTCCCCGTAACCGGCAGCACCACCCGGGGACGCCGGCCCTCGCTGACCTCGAGTTCCACCAGGTCGCCCGGCTTGACGCCCATACGCCCCGCCAGCGATTCTGAAAGGATCAAGCCCCGCCCCTTGAAGGGCACGCGGTGATCATCCGCGTCGATGGGCAGGGAGAGCACCGCGTCCGGCTCAAGGCCGGCGACGTACCCCTGTTCCTCGCGACCGTGGGCGCGGATGCGCGCGGCGGCGTAGCGCTCGCCTTCGGCCGCGACCACGCCCGGCAGGCGTCGAACCTCCGCCACCGCGACCACGCCTCGGTTCTCGGCGAAGGCCACGGCGTCCGTCCAGTGGCGCGCCCGGAAATAGGCCTGGTCGATCACCTCGTTGAGGCTGCCGAACATGAATTGCGAACCGACCAGCAGAGCCAGGCTCACCGCCAGGCCCAGCAGCGTCGACACGGCCCGGGTCGGAAAACGCTCGAGATTGCGGACGATCATCCGGCTGGACTGGTCCAGCCGCTCCCACAACGGAATCCGTTCAAGGAAACCTTTGCGATAGGCCGCCGGGGCCGGCGGGCGCATGGCCACCGCCGGTTCGAGGCGGGCGGCGCGCCTGGCGGCGAACAGCGATCCGCCCAGGGCGGCCGCGACGGAGAAGACCGAGGCCACAAGAAAGGCCTGCCAGGAAAACTGCAGGTCGAGGCGCGGAAAGCGCATGTACTGCGCCAGAAGCTCGGTGATGACCCGGCCCATCCAGGCGCCCAGAAGTCCGCCCCCGATCGCTCCGACCACGCCGATCAGCGCAGCCATCTTCAGATAGACGGCCGCCGCGTCGATATCGCCGTAACCGAAGGCTTTCAGCAGGCCGATCTGTTCGCGCTCGCTCTGCACCAGACGCCCCAGAACCATCTGCACCAAAGCCGCCGCCACCAGCAGAAACACCGGCGGAATGACCCAGGCGACGATCCCGAACCGGTCGATGCGATCCTGCTGGAACCGGTTCGAGACCTGGTCGGCGCGCCCCACCGCCGGAACCCCTCCATAGGGAGAGAGAATGCGGTCGACCGCCGCCAGAACGGCCGCCTCGCGCGCGCCCGCCGCAAGCTTGAGCGAGACCATGGCGAAGGCTCCGCCCAGGCCCGTCACCTTCTCGACCGTGGTCCTCGGCGCCCAGAACACGCCCTGGTGCGCTTCGTCCGGCATCATGGAGGCAGGACCGGGCACATAGACGAACTCCGGCGACAGGGCGGCGCCGACCACCTTGAAGGCGACCTGGCGACCGTCGATGACCATGGTCACCCGTTCGCCCATCTGAATGTGCGCGGCGTCGAGAAAGGTCTTGAGCGCCAGGGCCTCGTCGGTCCGCCCGGGCTCGGGATACCGGCCCTGGATCAGGACCAGCTTGTTCAGCGCCTGCCGCGGATCGTCCGGCAGAGAGATCAATTGGGCTGTGGCCGGACGCGTCAGCCCCGGGATCTGCATCAGGCCGTAGTTCACCGCGCGGGCGTCCACCGCGACGACGCCGTCGATGGTCGCCAGTTCCCGGGCGGCGGCCAGGGGCGCGGGCTTGACGCGGGCGAAGACGTCCGCAAACCGGGTCGTCTCATAGTAGCGGCCCTGGGCGACGACCAGCGCCTCCTGGGCCGAGAAACTCATGACGGCGACCGAAACCCCGCATGTGATCAGCAGGGCGATGGCGAGCACCTGCAGCCGCATGCGCCAGAGGTCGCGCAGGAGCTTGCGATCCAGCGACGAAGGTTTCACCAGCGCATCTCCCGCGGCGCGATCTTGCGGCTGTTCCGGATCGTCTCGGCGATCTGTCCATCCCGGAACTTGACGACCCGGTCGGCCATGTCCGCGATGGCGGCGTTGTGCGACACGATCAGGGTGGTGGCTCCCACGGCGGCGGTCACTTCCGCGATGGCTTCCAGGACCTGGATCCCGCTCTCGCTGTCGAGCGAACCGGTCGGCTCGTCGCAAAACAGCAGCTGCGGCCGTTTTGCGATGGCGCGGGCCACCGCCACGCGTTGCTGCTGCCCCCCGGACAGCTGCGCCGGAAAATGATCCATCCGATCCGCCAGCCCCACCCGCTCCAGCGCCTCTTCCGGCGACATCGGGTCGGTCGCGATTTCGGTGATCAGGGCCACATTCTCCCGGGCCGTCAGGCTCGGCACGAGGTTGAAGAACTGAAATATGAAACCCACGGACGCCCGTCGGTAGCGGGTCAACGCCGCGTCGGACGCGCCCGTCAGCTCGAAGGTCCTGAATTTCGCCGAGCCCGCCGTCGCACGATCCAGACCCCCGAGGATGTTGAGCAGAGTCGATTTTCCCGAACCCGAGGGACCGATCAGCACCAGGGTCTCGCCTTCGCGGATCTGGAAATCGACGCCGCGCAGCGCATGCACGGCCCCGGCCTCGGTCTCGGTCTCGTAGACCTTGGTCAGACCCTGGATGTCGAAGGCGATCGCGACGTCAGAGGCTGCTAAGGGAGAGGACATGAAGCTTGAGACCAGGCGGACCCTTTCCGGGCATGTTCGGACAATGCCACTTCGAGCGAAGGCGCGACTTGATGGAGGTCAACAGGGCCCCAGGGTGCGCAGAACCTAGGCGATCGGTGTGTGGCTGGCCATTAGTCGGCGGGCGCGGCGGTCGACCTCGGCGCAACATTCCTTAAACCGTACGGGAGCCAGTCCTGGCCCGATGGCGCCGAAGTTGTGACGATCCGCGATCTCCAGACCGGTCATGAGCGAGAGATGCTCATCGAACTGTTTATGCATGGCGGCCCAGGCGCCGCTGCGCTCTACCCAGTCCTGAGGCGCGCCGGACGAGGTGAAGCTGACAAGCTTGCGCCCGACCAGCAGAGGTTGATTGCCGCCGCGCTGGATCGGCGAATAGCCAAAGCCCATCCCGAAGACGCGATCCACATAGCCCTTCAGCATGGCCGGCGGCGCATTGAACCAGAGCGGATAGAACAGGGCGAAAACATTGGCGTCGCCGATCGCCTGGCGCTCGCGCACGACATCCGCCCGAGGCGCGTAACCGGGATGGTCCGGCATCTCCCGCGCGCGCATTCGCGGATCGAAGCCCAGGCGATAGAGGTCGCGCACCTCCACGACCGCCCCGTCGGCGCGGCACGCGTCCGCAAAGGCGGTCGCCATCGCCAATGTGAAGCTGCGGCGGCGAGGATGGGCGGCGATGACGGCGATGTGGAGGGACTGGGTCATGATCCAACCATGCCCCACCGACGGGCGGCGGCCTTGATCTCGCTCAAGGCGGGGCGTTTCGATCGCCTCCGTACCGACCCTTAGGGGCCGCTCCTGAATGTCGCGCAGATTGGCGGCTCTCTACTCAGATCGGGTCAGACAGGGAGAACCAGACGATGAGCGCCGCTGAAAGCTTCGCCTCCGCCCGTTCGATCGGCCACGACGCCTGGATCGGCGCGGCTCGGATGAGTTTCGCCGAGGGCAAGGAAATTTACGCCCAGGACGAAGACGCCGACCTGATCTACCGCGTGATCCGCGGCGCGGTGCGGACCTCACACCTGCTGGCAGATGGACGCCGCCAGATCGGCGACTTCTACTACGAAGGCGAAGTTTTCGGCCTGGAGTTGTCGTCGGCGCACCGGTTCTCGGCGGAAGCCCTCACGTCTTGTGAAATCGCCATGATCCGTCGAAGCTCCCCGGCGTCCGGCCGTGACGTCCAGGTCGACCGGCTGATGTGGGCGGCGGCGGGGTCGGAGCTGGCTCGGGCGCAGTCTCACATGCTGCTGCTTGGCCGGACCACTGCCGCCGAGAAGGTGGCCCGCTTCCTTCTGGACGTCCAGGCGCGGTGCTCGGGCGACGCGGCGATCCTGCCGATGAGCCGGCAGGACATGGCCGACTACCTCGGCCTGACCATCGAAACCGTCTCACGCATGCTGAGCCGGTTCCAATCAGAGGGCTTGATCCGTTTCGCTGGCGCGCGCCGTTTCAACGTCGTGCGGCCTACGAGCCTGGCCGCCAGCGCCGCATTCTGAACCGCCGTGCCGCTAAACGTGCTATATCGCCCCCAAGACGTGGAGCACGGGAAGGGGTGTTGCAGATTCAGTCGTCGATCCTGCGTCACACCCCGGGCCGCTGGGGCTATGCGGTGGCGGTCTTCGGCGCCCTGATCGCCCTGCTCCTGCGTCTACTGGCTGATCCGGTCTTCAATGACCGAAGCTTCCTGCTGCTCAACGTCCCGGTGATGCTCGCGGCGGCCGCCTTGGGCGGACGAGGCCCGGCGCTACTGGCCGCAGGCTTGTGCCTGCTCGGGAGCGTCCTGGTCTTGGGTGAGGCTTTCTGGCTCGGCCCCGCCAACCGGATCGAGGCCTTGGTCTTCCTCGTCATGGGGCCGGCGATCGCAGTGGTGGGGGAGCGACTGTGGCGAGGCGCCCGCGAGGCCGAAAGCCGGCAGGCGCAACTGCAATCCATTCTGGAGACCGTGCCGGAGGCCATGATCGTCATCGACGAGGCCGGGATCATGCAGTCGTTCAGCCCGACGGCCATGCGCCTGTTCGGCTGGAGCGCCGAGGAAGCGATCGGCCGGAACGTCAGTCTTCTGATGCCTGAACCCTACCGCCACGAGCACGATGATTACCTCAGCCGCTACCAGACCACGGGGGAACGTCGCATCATCGGCCTCGGCCGCATCATCGTCGGTCAGCGCAAGGACGGCTCCACCTTCCCGATGGAATTGGCGGTCGGCGAGGCGCGGATCGGAACCGGCCGCTTCTTCACCGGATTCGTCCGGGACCTGACCGAACGGCGGGCGCAGGAGCGGCGGCTTCAGGAGTTGCAGTCCGAGTTGGTCCATGTCTCCCGGCTCACCGCCATGGGGGAGATGGCCACCGCCCTCGCTCACGAGCTGAATCAGCCCCTGTCCGCCATCGCCTCCTACACCATGGGGTCAACGACCCTGCTCGCCTCGCCGAAGCCGGACCTGGACAAGGTGCGGAACGCCTTGTCCGCCGCCGGAGATCAAGCCCTGCGGGCCGGCGACATCATCAAGCGCCTGCGGGAGTTCGTCGCCAAGGGCGAGACCGAGCATGTGCTGGCGGACCCCGTGAAACTCATGGAGGAGGCGAGCGCCCTCGCCCTCGTGGGCGCCAAGGACCAGGGGATGCGGGTCGATCTCGCCTTTGACCGGAACACCGGCCCCGTCATCGTCGACAAGGTGCAGGTCCAGCAGGTCGCCCTAAACCTGATCCGCAACGCGATCGACGCCATGGGGGATGCGCCGAAAAGAGCGCTCCATATCGCCGTGGCGGAGGACGACGGCGATATGGTCCGCTTCACGGTCTCCGACACAGGGCCGGGCGTTCCGGAGACTGTTCTTGAGCGGCTGTTCCAGCCCTTTGTGACGACCAAGCCGGACGGCATGGGCATCGGCCTGTCGATCTGCCGCGGCATCATCATGGCACACGGCGGCCGCATCTGGGCCGAGAATCCGCCGGAAGGCGGAGCCCGATTCATCTTCACCTTGCCGACAGCGGACCAGGAGACCGCAGATGAGTGACCGAATCCATGTCATCGACGATGATGACGGCGTTCGCCAGGGGCTGGCTTTTCTTCTTGAGGCCCACGGGCTCGACGCGCAGTTTCATGCTTCAGCGACCGCCTTCCTGGCCGATGTCGAGGACCGGGGTGCCTGCATCGTGACGGACATCCGCATGCCGGAAATGACGGGTCTCGAACTCGTGAAACGGCTCCGCGACGAGGGCGATCAGACGCCCGTGGTGGTGATCACCGGACACGGCGACGTACCCTTGGCGGTCCAGGCGATGAAGGCCGGCGTGCACGACTTCCTGGAGAAGCCCTTCAGCGACGCACACCTGGTCGACGCCGTCAGGTCGGCCCTCGCCGAGCGGCCGCAGCCGGACGCCGCCCGGCGCGAGGCCGAGGCCCGGCTGTCTTCGCTGTCGCCCCGCGAACGGGACGTCCTGGCCGGAGTCGTGGAGGGCAAGCTGAACAAGGTGATCGCCTTCGAACTGGACATCAGCCCGCGGACCGTCGAGATTTATCGCGCCAATCTGATGAGCAAGACCGGCGCGCACAACATGGCGGAGCTGATGCGGATCGCCCTGGCCGCCGGCCTCTGACTTGCGCCAGATCAATGCGGTTGGACGGCAGACGCCTTAACCAAAGGCTTCACTTTGAAGCCGTCCATGTCTCTATCTCCACCACCGGTCGTTCTGCTCGTTGAAGACGACCCCGCTGTCCGCGCCGCGCTCGCCTTCGCCCTCGAAACCAGGAATTTCACCGTCGTCCTGGCCGTCAACGCCGCCCATGCGCTGGCTCAGGATGTCGAATCCGCCGCTGCCCTGATCCTTGACCAGAATCTTCCCGATGTTCAGGGGCTCGAGCTTCTGTCCTTGCTCCGTCAGCAAGGGGTAGCGGGGCCTGCCGCCCTGATCACGACTCACCCGCCCACGGACCTGGAGAACCGCGCGCGGGCCGCAGGCGTCCCGATCTTCGACAAGACCCGGCTTCATGATGGTCTGTTCGCCTGGCTCGCCGACGTGGTCCGGCCCTAGTCCGGCGGATTTCGGGCCGCGCCTCGTCCGCGCATGACTTGGATCAAACGCCGACCTGCCGGCGAAGGGTAGCTTGGCCGACAACCACAAGGAGATCGCCATGCCGCTGCAAAGCCAGGACGCGCGCGACGCTGTTCGCGCGGCTCATCACCAGATCGGGAACAGCCTGCAGTCTGTCGTCAGCCTCCTGCGCCTCGAAGGGCGTTCGGCGCGGCCGGAAGCCGCCGGCGTCCTCCTGGAAGCAAGTCGCCGGGTCCAGACCGTCGTGCGTCTACACCAGCGCCTGCAGGAGAATGGCGGGACCGTCCGCCTCGACGATCTGCTCGGCGACGTCTGCAGGGACGTGGCGGAACTCGACGCGTTGGATCGGGACGCCGAGATCCACATCGACGTCCACCCCTCCACGATGGACGCCCAGCGCGCCTCGGCTCTTGCGGCGGTCACCGCGGAATTGGTCGGCAACGCCCTGGAGCATAGCCTGGCGCGACGCTCCGGCCGGATCTCCGTCCTGCTGGCTCCTGCCGGAGAAAGCCTGATGCTGACCGTGACGGACGACGGAGAAGGCGCGGCCGGCGGTCGGCTGCCGGAAGGGTTCGGCCTGTCGCTGGTGCGCAGCCTGTGTCGTCAGTTGGAAGGCCAGTTCGCCTATGAGACAAGCGGTTCCGGAACGTGGGTCCGACTGGTCTTCCCTGTGTAAAGCCTGGCTAAACAGTATCCAGCCGGAAACGACGGGGCGCGCTGCGGCCGTCGCTCACCGTCACGAGACTCAGGCTTTCCGGCGAGAAACGGAAAAGCGCCACGGCGTTGGAGGCGGCGCCGAAGGCATGCTGATCGCGTCTGCACTTCGCAATCAGGTCGTTGACGTGCGCGACGAGCTCGAGGTCGACAACCTCTGCGGCGCGCCCGGTCATGGCGACGCCCAAGGCGTCCGCTGAGTCGGCGCCGGACCGCACCACCGCCGCCGTCCGGTCGTCCGCCGCCAGACGCTCGGTCCGAAGACTGTCGCGCGCAGAGACGAAATAGAGGATCAGGCCTTCGTTCACATAGCCGACCGTCGCCGCCCAGGGGTAGCCGTCGGCGCCGTTGACCGCGACCGTCGCCAGCCTCTGGCTGTCAAGGAGGCGGACCGCGTGGCGAACCACCTCGGGCGGCGCGGGAAGACGCTCGGTCACGGCGTGCGCTCCTCCGCCTGGAGCGATTCCAGATAGGCGATCAGGTCGTCGATCTCGCGCGCCCGGAACACATAGTCCGGCATCGACGGATGGTCGGCGATCGCGCCGTCGACGAAGCGGTTCTCAAGCTCCGACAGGGACCGTCGTCGCACGATGTCGCGAAAGGGCGGGGCCGTCTCCATCGGACTGGTTCCGGTCCGCGCCACGGCGTGGCAACTGGCGCAGGTCCGCCGCGCCACCCAGCCGCCCCGATCGGCCGCGTCCTGCTGGACCGTCCGCTCGACCGTCGGCTCCTGAGCGGCAGCCGCCGCTGCGAGATTGATCAACACCAGGGCGACAAGATGAACGCGGATCATGGGCTGTTTCTCCAATTGTCAGCTTGGCTCTTGTCCGAGGCGGCGCGTGTTCGGGGGCGAGCGCGCCTCAGGCGTCCGGACGTCGGCTGCGCCAGGCGGCCCACCCCGCAAGGGCGGCGAAGGCGGTCAGACCAGCGAAAATCGCGCCGCTCGTCACCGGCCGCGCGCGCGCCTGATCGCCCAGATGCTCCGCGCCCGCCTCGACCTCGCGTCTCAGGCGCCGCATTTCCCTGCGCCCCGCCTTTCGCCAGCGCTTGGCGGACTTCCGCAAGGCCGCCGTTCGCTCATCGACGGCATCATGCAGACGGGCGGCGGCATCGTGGGGGTTATGGGTTTCAGACCGTTCATGGGACATGGAAAACTCCTTTCATCGGAGGATCATGGTCGTTTGGCCGACGATAACCTTGACCGATATCAAGATGCTCTGAAGCCCCCTCCATAGGCTCGCAGAATACCGGGCGAGCCGTTCGCGCCCCTCGATGACGAAGAAGCGCCAGGGCTGCTGGTTCATGCCGCTGGGCGCCCAGACGGCGTCCTCGACCACCCCCTGGATGAGATCGCAACCGAGAGGGACGTGGCGGTAAAGACGGACCGCCCGGCGGCCTCGAATGGCGTCACGCGCGTCCATGACGCCCTCCCGGTCGCGACGGCCTAATGCGACGCCTGGATGGCGACGGTCCGTGTCGTCGCCTGGCCGTCCTTGGGCGCGGAAATCTTCAGCACGCCGTCCTTCATCACCGCAGTGATCTTGTCGGCGTCGACGCTGCGCGGCAGGACGATCGAGCGCGAGAAGGCGCCGTAGCTGCGCTCGGACAGGCGATAGTCCTTCTCCTCGACGGTCTTCTCCGCCTTCTTCTCGCCGCTGACGGTGAGCACCTCGTCCTCGACGGCGACCTTGACCTCCGCCTGGGTCAGGCCTGGAAGCTCGATGCTCAGCTCGAGGCCGTCCTTGGTCTCCGTGACGTCCATGCGCGGCGAGAGGGCGAGGTCGGAGCCGATGTTCCAGCCGGCGAAGCGGTCGAACAGTCGGTCGAATTCCCGCTGGATCGGCCCCAGGGGACCAGGAACGGCCGACCTGGCGGGAACGGAAGGCGATGTCGGGTGGGAGGCCATGAGAAAATCTCCTTGAATGGCTTGAACGCCACGACAATTCCCGATGCGCCGCCGACGCGTCTTGATAAGCGTCAAATCAGCTCGAATATCCCGTCAGCGGCCCCAGCAGCCGCCCCCGGCCGAGACGCTCGAACCAGGTGTCGAGCGCATGGTCCGGTTCCCGGGTCAGGTCCTTGCCGATCGTGCGCGCCACAAGCGCGACGCGGCCGTCGCGGAACCGGCGTCGCAGCGGCCCGATCAGTTGCGGAGGCGCAGCCAGGACCACGCCCTGAAGCCCGCGCCGTCGCACCAGTTCCACGGCGCGGCTCGCGATAGTGGCGACGAAGGCCTCCTTGGCGGGGCGCAGATAATCCTCCCGTCCGACGGCGTGCCGCAGCCGCCCCACGCTGTTGAAGGTTCGGGCCGGCGGGCTGGCGCGGAGTTCGCGGCGCAGACGACGGAGCGAGGCCGCATTGTCGATGGCCTCCAGGGTGACGAAGGCGCCGGTCTCGACGTCCCGTTCCACGAACCGGGCGCGCCCGCCGTCGGCCAGCACGAAGAGCAGTCCCTTGCGCATGACGACCTCACCTCCCCCCGGCTTCGACCGGCCATAGCGTGCGTAGCGCACCCGGCGAATGTCGAATGATCTTGTCGACCTCGCCCGGATCGAGCCGCTTGGCGGCGACCGCCAACACGGCCTGCGCGGCCGCAATCGTCTCGCGCGGAAACCCGGGCGGCAGCCGGCCTTCGACGTCGTCGAGGAAGGTCTTGAGGTCCCGCGAGCCGCCGGCCTCCTCAGGACGCCAGCCTTCCAGGACGAAACCTCGCATCAGCATCGGCAGCTGCGCCGACAGGCCAAGAACCAACGCCAGCGGCAGCCGGTCGCGCAACCCCTGCAGCACGGCGCACGTGGCCCCGTAGGCCTCGACCCGACTGCACGGCGGCAACCGCGTCTCGACGGCGCGCAGCCATTCATTCGTCTCCTGGACCGTCGTGTCGAAGACGGGAAGCCCGGTGCTCATGACGTCCTCCTCCTTTCGTCGCAGCATCGACGCCTGCCGGACGGCCGCCTTGATCTCGGTCAAGCGCCGTCGGTCACAGCAGACGACCAAGCCGTTGCAACAGCGCCGTCCGCGCGCCGTCGTCCGGCTGCGCCTGCAAAACCTCGTTCAGGCGCACCAGGAAGTCGGCCCGATCATTGTGCCAATCGAGCCGCGCCGCCTGTCCCGGCGCCAGGCGCGGCCGCCCCCCGACCAGGCGCTCGGCCGAGGTCTTCGTCAGGACGAAGGCGTCGTCCATGGCCGGGACGGCCGTTCTCCATCCTCCGTCGGCCAGCCTTGCGCGCAGGGCCTCCAGCGCTACGGGTTCGCCGTGGTCGAGCAGGACGCTTCCTCCCACCTGTCCGCGCGCCTTCAGCCAGTTCACGAGATCCGTCGCGTCGGCGTGGCCGGAATAGGCGTCAAGGGTGCGAATCCGCGCCCCGACCCGGATGTCCTCGCCCTGGATGCGGAG
This sequence comes from Brevundimonas sp. EAKA, assembly GCF_000698025.1. Taxonomy (NCBI): domain Bacteria; kingdom Pseudomonadati; phylum Pseudomonadota; class Alphaproteobacteria; order Caulobacterales; family Caulobacteraceae; genus Brevundimonas; species Brevundimonas sp. EAKA. The sequence continues at coordinate 14,613 of NZ_JMQR01000014.1, forward strand.
GATCGGCCGGCCCTCCAGCAGCAGGCGGCCAAGCGTTCCCGCCGCCTGGAAGCCGGTGATCAGCACCGTCGTCTCCCGTCGCCACAGCAGCCGCTTCAGATGGCGACGGATCCGGCCGGCGTCGCACATTCCGCTGCCGGCCAGGATCACGTGCCAGCCCCGTATGCGCTCCAGGCCGTCGCTCTCCTGCGGCCGCTGCAGATGATGCAGGCGCGTCGCATGACGCAACGTCTCGAACGGATTGGAGCCGGCGTCCGGATTCCAGCCCCGCCGCAGGAAGACGTCGGTCGCCTCAATGGCCAGCGGCGAGTCCAGGTAGATTTCCCCGGCGAGCGCGGGGTCGGCGTCCATGACGGCGAGGAGGTCGAGGATCAGCTCCTGCGCCCGTCCGACCGCGAAGGTCGGCATCAGCAGCGGCCCGCCGGCCGCCTGGGCCGCCCGCAACTCCTCGGCCAGCCCTGCGCGGCGTCCCTCCAGGTCGAGATCCTCGCGGTCACGGTCGCCATAGGTGCTCTCCAGGATCACATGGTCCACGTCGCGGGGGCCGTCGGGTGCGGGCAGGAAGGGCTGGCGCCCCGAGCCCAGGTCGCCTGAGAACAGCAGGCGGACGGTCTCCCCGCCTGCCGCGATCGCCAGTTCGATCGACGCCGCGCCGAGCAGATGCCCGGCCGGCCACCAGGTCGCCTCCATGCCCGGCCCCGCCGCGAACCGTTCGCCGAACTTCACCGTCTGGAACAGGCGCAGCGCGGGATCCACGTCGACGGTCGAATAGATCGGCTCGACCGGCTTTTCGCCGCGACGCAGCTTGCGTCGGTTCAGATGCTCCACCTCGCCTTCCTGGATCTCGGCGGAGTCGGCCAGCATCACCTCGCACAGATCGCGCGTCGCGCGGGTGGCGTAGATCGGCCCGCGATAGCCGGCCCGAACCAGCTTGGGCAGCAGGCCGGAATGGTCGATGTGGGCATGGGTCAGAAAGACGCCGTCGATCGAAGCCGGGTCAAAGGGAAAGGCTTCGTAGTTCAACGTCTTCAGCGTCTTCGGCCCCTGGAACATGCCGCAATCCACCAGGAACCGGCCATGGTCGGTGTCCAGCCGCATGCAGGAGCCGGTCACGCACTCCGCCGCGCCGTGGAAAGTCAGGGTGAGGCTCACGCGCAGGATCTTTCCATCACGGCGTCAGTGCGCCAGGACCAGGCTCGGCCCGTCCGCGTCCTTCAGGAAGGCCCGCGTGGCGCCGCCGAACATAGTCTCGCGCAGCCGCGAATGACCGTAGGCGCCCGCGACCAGCAGGCCCGAACGGCGGGAGCGCGCGGCGCCGACCAGGGCCGGCCCCTCCTCACCCTCCACCAGAACCGCGACCCCTTCGCCGACGCCATGGGCCTTCAGATAGGCGTTGAGCCGATCGACATCCGGGTCAGCTGTGGACCTGTCGAGGCCGGACACGCACTGCAGGATATGAATCTCCGACGCCATGGCCAGAAGCGGCAGGGCGGCGCGGACGGCCCGCCCCGCCTGCGGGCTGCCGTCCCAGGCGATGGCGGCCGGGCCGTCCAGCCTGGCTGGATCGCCACGGCCGACCAGGACCGGCGCGCGCAGGTCGAGCAGGATCTGGGCGAGTGCGTCGCGCCCCGCGCCGGCCGCATAGGCCTGTCCCATGACGACCAGGTCGCACAGGGCCAGGATGCGCGTCAGCGCCAGGGCCGGCCGCAGCCCGCGCTCCAGCACCGCCATCCGGGGGGCGCCGTCGCCGGCGCCGAAGACCACGTCATGGGCGGCTGCGGCACGGGCGGCCGTCGCCTCGATGCGGCGCTGCAATTCGAGCTGCGCCCGGGCCAATTCGTCGATCGCCTCCTGCGACAAGGTGGAACCGAGGGTCAATCCCAGCGTCACCATGTCCACGGCCATGTCCGGATAGACCGGCAGAACCTCCACACTCCCCTCGTGCTGGGCAGCTAGGGCCGCCGCGAAGGCCAAGGTCTCGCCGTCGCCAGCGCCCCCGTCCGTGATCGCCACCAAGCGCTTCAGGCTCATGTTCCGCTTCTCCCTGATGACCGACACCCTGGGCGCGCCCTCCGGCCTCCACCTTGATCAATGTCAATCGGCCGCTTGACCCTGATCAAGGCCCCCTCCCCGCAAGGCGTCATCCTGCTGTCCAAGGAGAACGCCATGACCTACGCCAGCCTGATCGTCGCCGTGGAGTCCGGAGAGGCGGGCGACGCCGCCGTCCGCCAGGCCGTTGAACTTGCCGCGCGGTTCTCGGCCGCTCTGACCGGCGTGTGCACCGTGGCCGTTCCGCCGCTGATCGGCGACGACCCCTTCACCGGCGGCGCCGCGCTCACGGTCTTGCTCAGCGACTACGAGGCGACCGCCGAGGCGGAGCTCCTGACGGCCGAAAGACGGTTTCGCGCCTTGGCCGAGGGTCTCGCCGTCGATTGGCGCGGCCGGATCGGATGGCCCGCCTACGTTCTGATCGAGCACGCCCGCCTCGCGGACCTGATCGTCATGCCGGGCCGCATCCCCAGGCCGCCCTATGGCCGGTCGAACCCCGTCGATATCATCATGAGCGCCGGACGCCCGGTCCTGATCGTCCCTTCCAGTGCGGGCCCGGCGCTCGGCCGGCCGGCCCTGGTGGCCTGGAAGGACACGCGGGAGTCCCGGCGGGCGGTCGCCGGCGCCGTTCCCCTGCTCAAGCAGGCGTCGGGCGTTCGTCTGGCCCAGGTCTGCGCCGGGGAGGATCGCGGCGACGCCCAGGCCGCGCTCGTCGAGGTCGCGACCTTTCTCGCGCGTCACGGGATCGAGGTCGATATCGAGATCCTGTCCGCCGAAGACGCTGCGGCAGGGAACCGGTTGCTGGACCACGCCAAGGAGACAGGTTGCGGCCTTCTGGTCGCCGGCGCCTACGGTCATTCCCGTTTGAGGGAGTGGGTTCTCGGAGGCGTGACCCGATCGCTTCTGGATCGGAGCGACCTGTGCCTGCTCCTCGCGCACTAGGCTCGCCCGGACGCATGCCGCCAGACTTCGCCGACGCCTGGGACGTCGCGGCGTCCCCGCGAGACAGGCGCGGCCTCGAGGAGGCCGAAGCGCGCCGCCGTCTCGAGAGCGGCGGGCCGAACAGCCTTCAGCAACCCGAAAACCGAACGATACGGGCCAGCGTCTACGACGCGGCGCGCGAGCCGATGCTGCTTCTCGTGGCCGCGGCGGCGCTTCTCTATCTGGTGATCGGCGATCATGGCGAGGGCCTCTTCCTGATCGGCGGCGTGTTGGTGACCCTCGCCCTTGTGGTCGTTCAGGACCTTCGCGGCGAACGCGCCCTGGCGGCGCTGCGGACCCTCGCCCAGCCGTCCGCGCGCGTCATCCGGGACGGTCGCGAACGCCGCATTCCGACCCAGGATCTCGTGCCCGGCGACCTCGTCCTCGTCGGAGAGGGTGAAAGACTCCCCGCAGATTGCCGCCTCCTCGGGGGCGACATGCTGGGCGTGGACGAATCCGCCCTGACGGGGGAATCCGCCACAGTGCTGAGGACGCCCGGCGGCGCGGGCGACGATGCGCGCCTGTTCGCGGGAACCCTGATCGTGCGAGGGCACGCGGTCGCCGAAGTGATCCTGACCGGACCTCGCACGGCGCTGGGGCGGATCGGCGGCGCCTTGGCCGAGATGGGCGACGAGCCCACGCCCCTGCAACGGTCGTCCGGGCGGCTCGTGCGTCTTCTGGGCCTGGCCGCCCTGGTCTTCTGCGCCCTGATCACTGCGGCCTACGGCCTGACGCGCGGCGACTGGATGGAGGCGATCCTGGCGGGGATGACCTTCGCCATCGCGCTGATCCCAGAGGAATTCCCGATGATCCTCACCGTCTTCATGGCCCTCGGCGCCTGGAGGCTGGCGCGCCACAATGTCCTCGTGCGCCGCCCCGCCGCCGTTGAAGCGCTCGGCGGCGTCACCCTGCTGTGCGTCGACAAGACCGGAACCCTGACCGAGAACCGCATGGAGCTGGTCCGGCTGACGGTCGACGGCGTCGACCATGCGATCGCCGACGGCCTGCCCGCCTCCGGCGCCGCCGTGCTGAGAACCGCCGCCCTGGCCTCGGCGCGCCGGTCGATCGACCCCATGGATCGGGCGGTGCTGCGCCTTAGCGCGGCGTCGGAGTCCGATCCGGTCAGGAGTTGGCCGCTGCGCCCGGAGAAGCCTGTGGTCGTGCAGCTCTGGTCCCGACCGGAGGGCGCGTTCGCGGCCGCCAAGGGCGCGCCGGAAGCCGTGTTCCGGCTGTGCCGCCTGCCCCCGGACCAGGCCGCCGCGCAGCTTCGCGCGGTGGACCGCCTCGCCGGCGAGGGCCTGCGCGTGCTCGCCGTCGCCGCCTGCCGAACCTCGGAGTCTTTTCCTGACGATCCCTGGGAGGCCGTCTTCGTCTACGAAGGCCTGCTGGGCTTTGTCGATCCGCTGCGCCCCGACGCGGCTGCAGCGCTGCGGGACGCGCGCGAAGCCGGGATCGCCGTCGCCATGATCACCGGCGACCATCCGGCCACGGCTCTGGCCATCGCCCGCGAGGCCGGTCTGGACGAGACGGCCGGCGTCATGACCGGCCAGGACGTCGCCGCCTTGTCGCAGGAGGCCCTTCCGAGCCGTGTCAGGGACGTTCGCATCTTCGCCCGGGTCACGCCCGACCAGAAGCTGCGGCTGGTCCAGGCCTTCAAGGCGGCGGGCGGCGTGGTCGCCATGACCGGAGACGGCGTCAACGACGCCCCCGCTCTGGAGGCGGCCCATATCGGCATCGCCATGGGACAGCGGGGCACGGATGTCGCGCGCGAGGCGGCGGACATCGTCCTGCTGGACGACCGGTTCGCCTCCATCATCGGCGGAGTGCGGCTCGGACGCCGCATCTTCGCGAACCTGCAAAGGGCCCTGACCTATGTCACGGCCATCCACGTGCCCATCGCCGGCCTCGCGCTCGCGCCGGTCCTTCTGGGCCTGCCGCCGCTGCTGTTTCCCCTCCATGTCGTTCTGCTCGAGCTTGCGGTCGATCCGATCTGCGCCCTGGTGTTCGAGGCCGAACCCTCCGAGCGGAACGCCATGCGCCGTCCCCCCCGTCCGGCGGGATCGCCGCTGTTCGGACCGAGGCAGGTGATCGCCGCCCTGGCCCAGGGCGCGGGCGTCCTCGTCCTGGTCCTCGGCCTGTATGTCTGGGGCCTGTCCTGGGCGACCGAGGCCGAGGCGCGGGGCGCCGCCTTCCTGGCCCTGATCGGGGGCAATCTGATGCTCGGCCTGGTCGATTCCGCCGCCTCAGCGCGCATCTTCGCGCGCCAGCGACGCGCCTACTGGGTCATCGTCCTGCTCATGTCGGGGGCGATGAGCCTCATCTTCGCCGCGCCGCCCCTCGCCCGGATGTTCACCCTCCAGCCGCCCGGCCCTGCGCTTCTGGCCGCCGCAGTCGCGGTCGCAGTCCTGGGCGGCGGGTGGGCCGTGCTGGCCCGTCTGGCCGGCGACTTCACGGGGAAGGACCGGAGTCCTGGTCACAGGGCGGCCGTCCCGGAGACGGCGCCGCTCAGTGGATGAGCAGGCAGGCGCGTCCGGTCTGCTGCAACAGCGCGTGGGTGACGCCGCCCAGCACGACTTCCCTCAGTCGGCCGCGACTATAGGCGCCCGCTACGATAAGATCGCTGTCGTCGTCTTCGGCGATCTGCAGTAAGCCTTCCGCCGCATCGGCGTCCGCTATGTCTGTATTCTGCCAGCCCTCCGCCGGCAATCCGTACCCCTTGAGGAAGTCGACGGCGTCCGCCAGCTGGGGTGCGGTCGTCCCCTCCCCCAGCGCCGCCACCAGGATACGGTCGGCGCGCGACATCAGCGGCAGTCCGGCGGATAGAGCGAGGCGCGCTTCGCGCGAGCGCTTGTAGCCGATCAGGACCCGTCTGAACCGCAGGGTCTCGGCGGACCTCGGCACGGCCAGCACCGGTCGGCCGGCCTGGAGGACCAGACGGCTCAGATCCGCCTGACCCAGATCGGTGTCCAGCGCACGGTGCTGGCGCGTCACGATCAGGTCGCAACGCGCCGCCTGGTCGAGCAGGAAGGCGGTCACATCGAGAACCCCGGCGCTGCGGAAGTCGAGCGCGAACCCGTCGGCCGCCTCGCACAGGGCCTGTTGGAGCGACTCGATCAGGTCGTACATCTCACGCTCTCGCGCCTGCGCCTGTGCGAGGGGAAAGGCTGCGGCGACGAAGGGATCGGGCAGCCGCCCAGGGGCGGCGGCGACGAGATCGCGCACCTGGTAGTCCCGGGCGAACTGCAGAAACGGCGGCGCGAAGCGCAGCGGCGCGTCGCCGTCATCGAGGTGGAACATAACGCTGCGCAGGGTCATAGCCGTACTCCTCAAGCCAGGCTCGACGCGCCGGTCTGGCGCGCGAGGAAGGCGTCGATGGCGTCGCCCTCGAAGCGGCCAAAGTTGCGGGTGAGCTCGATGTGAACACGTTCTTCAAACGCGTGAATCACGTCCTCGGTGCTGAGCGTCATGGCCGTCTCCTAGCGAGCGCTGGGCAGATCAGCAGATATCCGGGAGGCGGCCTTGACCAATATCAAGACTCTGCGGCTCTGACGGCGCTCGTCGGACGCCTCGACTGCGGAGGATATCCGACGACGCGCCGCCTATGTGGCCGGCGCCGCCAAACGCATGCAGGCGGTCCGGACCATAAGTTGGCCAGCCCGTCACCCTGACTCGGGCCGGAAAACGCCAGCCTCCGGCGCTTCAGAAAAAAAGGGCGGATCAGTCCCCCCGCTCTTCCCCCTCCAGCGTTTCCATCCTGGCGACCCCTTCCTCGCCCTTCGTCAGGCGGAAGGCGTCCAGTTCTCGGCCTGTCGCGGTGAAGGCGCGATAGACCACCGCGTCTTGCGACACATACAGCGTCTGGAAGGTCTGGGTCCGCGCGGCCGTCCGGTCGGCCCAGGTCAGATCCGCCATCGGATACATCTTCGGCCCGGCGACCGAGACCACATAGGTCGAGCCCTGGTCCGACCTGTGGCCGGGGCCGGCGTTGGTCATGGCCCCCTCGCCTATGGCGCCGCGCGCATAGCCGTGGTCGTGGGCCTGAAGCACCAGGTCCACTCCATACTTGTCGATTAGCGGCTTCAGCGCATCGCGGACGCGGCTGTTGTCCCGGTCGGGGTCGATCGAGAACAGCGGGAAGTGCAGGAACAGCACTGTCCAGCGGTTCGGATTGTCGGCAAGGACCTGATCCAGCCATCGCACCATTTCGGCCCGCATGGCTTCGTCGCCATGGAACAGCGGGGCGTCGATCGAGATCAGGCGCAGACCCTGATAATCGACGGTCCAGGCGGTTTCCTTCAGACGTTCGGCGCCCGCCGGCCCGGTCTCCGGCAGGGTGAACTGCCGGCGCCATTGGGGGTTCAGGATCGGGCCGCGGCCGTATTCGTGATTGCCCGGCGTCGGCATCTGCGGCGTCTGGGCGTACAGGAAGCCGCCCGAGGCGAACCATTCGCCCCATTCATTGTCGCTGTCATGCCGGTTGATCAGGTCGCCGGCGTGGATGACGAAGGCGGCGTCGCCCGCCTTGCGGAACCCCATCCTGAGCGTGCGCGACGCCTCGCTGAGGATATTGTTCTGCATGTCCCCGAAATACAGGAAGGTGAAGGGCTCGGGCGTCGCGGCGGCCGTCCTGAACTGCAGCCACTCGGACCAGGCCTCACCCGAACCGACCCGGTAGACATAGACCGTCGCCGGCTTCAGCCCCTTCATTACGGCCGAATGATAGGCGGCGCGGAAGTCCGCCGCCTCGCGCACCGCCAGGACCGCGTCGTCGGTGGTCGCGGCCACGCGAACGGCGGAGGCGATGAAGTCCGGCCCGTCCTGGGCCTCGGCGAACTCCACCTGACCGTCCAGGCCCGGCGCGGTGCGCCAGGTGACGGCCATCTGATGGGCCGGATCAGCGGTCAGGTTGAGAATGATCCGCTCCGGCTGCACCGTCGCCGGCGCTATCGGGCGTTCGGACGCCTGGACCGGCGCTGGTTCGGGGCGATCCGGACGCTGCGTCTGGGCCAGTGCCTGGGCCTGGGCGCCGGTGGAGACGCCCAGGGCCGCGACAGCGGCCCCGAGCATGAGGGTGCGAACAAACATCATTTTCGTCACCCTCAGAAGACGTAGGTCAGGCCGAGCGAGATCGACCGCCCGTTCTTGATATAGGCCCGGCTGGAGGCCGTGCTCGAACCGGCCGTGTACCAGTAGGTGTGGTTGTCGAAGAGGTTCTGCACCTGCAGCGAGGCGGTGGCGCCGCCCCATAGCTTGCGCCGCACGTTCAGGTCCACGAACTCATAGTCCTGTTCGTAGGGATTATTGCCGAAGTCCTGAATTCCCTCCAGGAATTCCGACTGGTAGCTGTAGGCGGCATAGGCTTCCCATCCGCTGTACTGCCAGAACAACTGTACATTGGCGATGGCCTCGGGCGTCTCCATCAGCGGCAGGGTGTAGCCCGCCGGGTGCCAGGAAATCCCGGTCTCGGCTTCCGAATGCTGCAGCGTCAGGTTCACACTGGCGCCCAGGCCCGACAGGGCGCCCGGCAACCAGTAGAAGATCTGCTGGGCGCTCATCTCGACGCCGTAAACCTCGGCCCATTTGCCGTTGTTGGGCATGGAGATGGTGACGCCGTCCGGCCCGATGTTCGCCCCCGCCGTGCCGTCGCGGATGTTGCTGGAGGCCGAGCGGAACAGGAAGTTCTCGATATCCTTGTAGAACAGGCCCAGCGAATAGGCGCCGGTGTCGCCGTTGTAGCGCTCGATCGACAGATCGTAGTTGATCGCCTTCATCGGCTTCAGATCCGGGTTGCCCTGTTCGATGCCGATCAGCACCCAGTCCGAGGTGGGGTTCTCCTCGCCGTCGCCGTCCGGATCGATGTCGTAGCTGTATTCCCGGGCCGAGGTCATGCGCGCGATGTCGGGACGGGCGAAGCTGGTCCAGATCGCCGCCCGCAGCTTGGTGTTGCGATTCAGCGCATAGTTCAGGTGGATCGACGGCAGGACATTGACGAAGTCGCTCTTGTCCGTAGTGAATCGCTCACCCTGAACCTCGTCCAGCACATAGGCCGAGATGTCGTTGCGGGTGCTCTCGACCCGCAGGCCGCCGATGATCTGGGCGTCGCCGAAGCGGGCCGTGGCCATCAGATAGCCGGCGAGAATGTCTTCCTTGAACTCGAAACTGTCCTCGCCGCTGAGCTTGGCGCTGGAGGGATCGGTGGCGAAGCCTTCGAAGAAGCTGCTGTCGCCGTTCATCGCCCGCTGAAGCTCGGCCAACATGGCCTGATTGTCGATGATCACGCCCAGACGATAGAGGCCCGTATATTCGCCGTCGAACAGGTCGGTGACCTCCTTGCCGTAGAAGGCCGAGAAGTCCGCCAGGGTCCCCTCCGCGTCCAGATCAAGGAACTCGCCGCTATAGGTGGCGCGTTTGGAGGAATAGAATTTCGCGCCGCCCTTTACCGAGTCCAGCCAGGGCGAAACGGGCCGCCATTCGGCGTTGAACTGGCCCTGCCACAGATCCTCCTGCGCCCCGCCGACCTCACCGGACAGGCCCGCATACTTGTATTGTGCCGGGTCCTGCACCGCCGCCATGCCGGCGTCGTTCAGCACCCATTTGGGGAAGCGGCTGTCGCCGAAGTTGACGATATCGACGCCCTTGTTGCCCAGCCAGCCGTATTTGTCGCTACGGAACTCCATGTCGTAGCTGTCGTCGATATTGTCCTCGGACTTGGCGTAGGACAGATCGTAGTCGAGCTTGAAGTCGCCATAGCGGCTGACGCCGCCCAGGTTCAGCGACATCAGCGAACCGGTTTCGCGCGAACCTTCCCAGAAGCGACGCAGGCGGAAGCCCTGCGGATCCCAGGTCCCCGAGGCGCCGTTCAGCGTGTAGTAGGACTTGCTCGATCGGTCCGCATCGGTGATGACGCCGTCGCCGTCCCGGTCGACGATCTGGGCGGTGGTATAGGAATAGATATTGCCCTTTGCGCCTGAACCTATGATGGCGTCGTCCGGGTTGGCCAGGCCCGTGGCGGTCTTGTCCACCTGGGTCAGTCGCGTGGAGTTCTTCGACGTGTCATTGCGGAAGTTCAGCCGGTTGTCGAACTCGTCCTGGGTATATTCATTAAACTGACCGCGAAAGTGGAAGTCGTGGTGATCGCCGCGATAGTCGAGGCTGGCGTTCAGCCCCTTGCGCTCGACCTCGGTCTCGCCGAACGCCAGGTCCATGCCGCGCAGCACGAAAGTGTCGGTGTCCCAACCCAGGCTTTCGCTGTCTTCGTACCAGACGGGAGGCTGGTTATCGCCATCGACGCCGTTCTGTTCGAACTGGGACTTGCGCCGCGACCAGCTGGCGGTGACGAACACGCCCCAGTGGTCGTTGAACTGGCGGCCGAAGGAGCCGGAAACTTCGCCCGAGGTCTTGTCGTCGAACTTGTCCAGCAGACCGGCCGAGGCAGACAGGACGCCGTAGGTCGGCTTGTGGTCGAAGGCGGTAGGGGTGCGGATGTCGATGGAGCCGCCCAGGGCGTCGCCGTCGCGGTCCGGCGTCAGGCTCTTGACCACCGTGATGGAGTCGATGCCTTCCGGCGGCAGAAAGCTGAGCCGCACGCCGCGATAGAAGCTGTCGTCCGGGGAACCGGTGCCGCCGATGCGGACGCCGTTCATGGTGTAGTTGTTCAGCTCGGTCGACAGGCCGCGGATCGTGATCCGGTCGCCCTCGCCCGTGGTGTGGTTGCGCACGGCGTTGACGCCCGGCAGGCGCGACAGGGACTCGGCCACATTGTTGGCCGGCAGGTCGCCCATGTCGTCGGCGCTGATGACGTCGGATATGAAGTCGGCGTCGCGCTTGGCGTCCAGCGAGCGGCGCATGCCGGCGGCGTAGCCGACCACCAGGACCTCCTCCAGCACCGTCGCATCCGGGGTGGGCATGGACGCCTCGGCCGTCTGGCGCACCAGGGTCAGAACGCCGCGAACCTCGCGCGCCTCGACGCCGGAGCCCGCGATCATCCGGCGAAGCGCCTCACGGGGAGTCATGGAGCCGGAAACGGCCTGAGCCCGCTGCCCCCGCGTCAGTTCAGGGTCGAAGACGATCTGCAGGCCGGTCTGACGTGACAGGGTCTGGATCGCACGTCCCAGATCCTGCGCCGGGATGTTGATGGCGGCGCGCGCCTCGGCGCTGCTGGCGGCCTGCCAGGCCTGGGCCGGAGCGGCGGCGGATGTCAGGACGGCGACGGCGGCCGCCGCAAGGAGGCCGGTCTTGTAAATACGCATGTGATAGATCCCCCGCGGCCGAACCTGGCCGCTATTGGGGAAGACGACGAACATCGCGGTCCTGACACCCGTCTTGAAAACTTGCTCTATCCGTCACCTAAACTTCAGACAGCAGATAGTGGCCGGCGTCTTTTCGGGTCAGCCTGAGCCCATGAAGCCGGGCGATCGCGGCCAGGGCGTTCTCGGGATTCTCATAGGAGAAACGACCGCTCACGAGCGCACGGCCCAGTTTCGGATCAGAGAGTGAGACCTCCACCCCGGTGGTCCGTTTCAGATCGCCGATCACGCTGGTCAGGGTCGTCTCATCCAGTTCCAGCCACCCCCTGGTCCAGGATGGAAGGTCGGTCTTGGCCTCGGGTTGTCGCAAGCTGGCGCGTTGAACACCGGCCTTCAGCACCCGACCACGCTCCCCGGCCCGGATTCTCACGACGCCCCCCTTGGTCGGCGTCACGTCGACGGCGCCTTCGAACACCACGACCTCGACCATCGGGCCGTCAGGGGTCTCGAGAGAGTCCACATTGAACCGAGTGCCGACGGCGGTGATCCGCACCCCTTCGGCTTCCACCGTAAAGGGGCGGCCAGCGTCATGGGCGACTTCGAAGAAGCCTTCGCCGTACAGTCGCAGTCTCCGTTCCGTGTCGCCCAGCAGGACACGCACCTTGCTTGCGCCATTCAGCCGGACCGCCGAGCCATCCGCCAGGGCCACGGCTTGCGGAACCCCGCGACGACCGACGATCATCTCTCCCCGAAGGGAAGAGGTCGCGACGAACAGGGCCGCGCAGGCGACACAGGCGGCCAGGCCGGCCGGCGCCCAGATCTTCACCCAGGCCGGCGTCGAGGCGAACAGGCCCGGCTTCGCCGTCCGGTGAGCGGCTCGCCGCGCCGCCCACAGGACGGCCGGATCGGCGACCAGAGCCTCATGCTGCTCCAGCAGGCGCTGTCGATCGGGCCGCCCCGCCAGCCAGGCGTTCAGCGCGGCCTGCCGCGCCGGGGTCCAGCCGTCTCCCTGCTTTTCATCCGCCCAAAGGGCCGCCGCCCGGTCGTCACGAGCGTCAAAGGTTTCAGTCGACATGACGCCCCTCCGCCGTCTTGCGAAGCGTCTGAGCGGCGCGACTATAGTGTTTCTGAACCGCCTCAACCGACATGTTCAATTCGCCGGCGATATGTTCATAGGATTCCTCGCCGGCGCGGCGTCTCACGAACACCTCGCGGCGCACGGCGGGCATGGCGTCCAAGGCTTTCTGACACAGACGCAGCCGTTGGTTCATGTCCAGCGCTTCCAAGGGAGACGCCGCGCCGTCCGCTTGGTGGTCCGTCTCGCCGAAATCGTCAAAAGGCGTGGTTTCTGATCGGCGCGCGCGATCGATCAGAATATTGCGGGCGGCCCGCATCGCGTAGGACAGCGGATCCGTGATCAGCGCCACCCGCGCACGGGAAAGCACACGCAGAATAGCCTCCTGCGCGACGTCTTCCGCATCGGCGCTCGACGCCAGTCTCCGTCGCACATAGGCGAGAAGCGCACGATTGTGCGTCACAAGCGCCTGCCCCACTTCGTGCTCGTGACTCACTGGGCGGCCCCTTACCGAAGGGGCCGACATAGAAGCGGCGCGTAACGGAAATTCGACATCTTGATGTCGGTTTGACTTCGCATCCGCGAATGACGGGCGCCGTCGAGCCTGGCCTGGCGCCCCAACGCAGGCTCTGCCCGCGCCGGGAACCAAGCCTCGGCTTCGACGGTGCGCGACGGTTCAAGGCCTGGGGGCGGCCTCCCTGTCTGCGGCGGACGCGGCATATCGTATCTGTGAGGGACGCGGCGATGTCGAAGCCATCCCCTCCGCCGTCATGCCGCGCGACATCATCCACGCCTGGATGCGGTTCAATGTGGCGAACGTCTGAGGCGTGAGCCCCTCGCCTGTATTGATCACCTCGAGCAGCCAGGCGGCTTCCCGTTCGGACGTGGGCGTGCAGGCGAGCAACTGGCTCTCGCATCGCTCAAGCCGCATCTCAAAATCGCGCTCGGCCGCGCAGCAGGCTTCGTAGGATGCAAATTCATCGGGCAGGAAGCCGTCGAACCGGCGAAGGATGTCCCATTCGGCGAACAGGTCGGCGAAGGTCGGCATGTGGCTCTCGGCCATGGGGGAATCTCCTCGCCGTCAGCCCCTGGGCGACGGCGAAATCAACAAGAGTGAGTTAGGCCGGCGCGCCAGGCAGCAATCGATACCGGCGCACCAGATGAGCTTCATAGGCGCCGGCCAGAAGCACGATCAGCAAGGCGATCCAGGTCGCAAGCCTGACCGTGACGGCCGTCCAGTTATAGATGAAGGCGGGGCCCAGGGCGGCGAAATGGGTCAGGACGACGGCGACCTGAAGACCAGCGGCGAACAGAAGCCACCAGCGGTCCGCCCGCAACGCCAGGCCGATCAGGCCGATCGCGCAGGCGAGATCCACCAGGGCGACGCCCCAGCGGACATCGCCGAGCATCAGATGCTGCGCCAATGGGCTGAGCACCATGTCCGCCAGCAGAAGCACGGCGGCCCAGCGGTCGGCGCGACCGCCCCAGACGACAGGGGCGGCCAGGGCGACCAGACTGATGATCAGCAGCCCCGCCTGGAGCATCAGGCGTCCAGCGCCAGCGCCGTCGCTCCGCCGGCGGGCTGATCCTTGCCCTCCAGCGGTCCGCCAGCTGTGACGATTATGCCGAGCGTGCGGGCGATGCGCGCCAGTCGATCGTGACTGGCCACGAGCCGGGACCGCCCCTCGACAAGCGCCCCGGCCGCCGCCTGGACGTCGACCAGGGCCTGGTGGCCCGCCTGGGCGGCGAACCGGGCGCCGGCGCGGTGGCGCGTCATGTCGTGGGTCAGAAGGCTGATTTCGGCGAGCGCCTGATCGAGCGCCTGTTCAGCGGTCTGAAGTCGTCTGGCGATTAAGTTGGCGAAGTCGGTCTTGTGATTCATGGCGAGGATCCCGGCTAAGAGGGCCGCCATGCGTCGAGCGTCGAGAAGATCGTCATCACCAAAGACGTCAGACCGCCCAGTACGAGCAGCCAGAGCGCCGTCGCGCCGACGATGACGCCCAGACGGATGAACCGGTTCGCCGGAGGCGGTCGCCAGAAGCGCGCCGCCCAGGGCCGGTCATCGATCGGGTTCCCCACGCCCGGCGAGACGGCCGGACGCAGTCGTTCTGGCAGCCGCTCGGCCAGTTCGGCATCGGTCATTCCGGCGCCTGGGTATTGAATGCCCAGCGCCTGGGCCGCCGCCCGCCGGTGACTGGTGCCGAGTTTGGCGTTGGCGCTTTGCAGATAGTTCGCCACGGTGCTGGGCGTGATGCCCAGCACGTCTGCAATCTCCTGATTTGACAGTCTCAGGCCGGCCAGTTGCACGCATTCGATCTCGCGCCGCGTCAGTCGCCCCATCGCCTAGCGTCCGATCCGCGAAAGGGCTCGCCGTCCGCAACGGACAGCGAGCCGAAGTCTAGACATCGATTTCCGCGCCGGTCTCTGCAGAAACCCGGGCCAGTTGCTGGATCAGGTCCAGAACGAGCTTCTGGTTTCGCACCGACAGCTCGGGCGCCCGCCGGGCGATCTCGGCCGTCTGTTTCGTGGGTGCGCCGCCCATGCGCGCCTCGGGTCCATCGGGCAAACCCAGACCCTCAAAGAAGTAGTTCAGATCCACGTTCAGGAATTCCGCAATCTCCCACAGACGCGAGGCGGCGATCCGATTGCTCCCGCGCTCGTACTTCTGGATCTGCTGGAAGGTGACCCCGGCCGCCTGGGCCAGTTGAGCCTGACTGTAGCGCAACGCCTGGCGGCGTTCGGCGACACGCCGGCCCACGTGCAGGTCTACGGGATTGAGGTTATCGCCCTGGGGCGTCTTGATCGCGACTCTTGCCATGGCGAAAGCTAGCCTTGGTCCGACCCGAGTCGTCAAGCCGCCTGACGGTCTCGCCGACGTTTGCCGCCGATATGGAAGACGCCGACAGCCATCGCTTCGATGATGCGACAGGATGATGGCTTGTCGTGACAGAAAAAAGCTCCAGTACTTGCGCTCCGCCCGCAACGCGTCGGCCGTTCAGATTGAAACAAGCCCGATGATCATGAAGCCTGCGCGCCACGCCGCCTCGCCCTGAAACCACACCAACCCTTCCCCTTGTCCCGGAGTTTCGCCCTGACCCTCTCTCGTCGTCTCGTTCTCGCTGGAAGCCTCGCGGGAAGCCTCGTCGGCGCCGGTTGCGCCGCGGCCCGCGCCCCCGCCTCCGCCGCCCCCGTGATCCGTCACGATCCGGCGCTGGACCGCCTGATCGCCCCGGACGCCCGGCTGGAGACGCTCGCGTCGGGCTTCACCTGGTCCGAAGGCCCGGTATGGATCGCTGACGGCGGCTATCTGCTGTTCAGCGACGTGCCCGAGAACCGGATTCATCGCTGGTCCGAGAAGGACGGCGTCTCGGTCTTCATGGAGCCGTCGGGCTATGATGGGCCGGACGCGTCTGTCTTTCGAGAGCCAGGGTCGAACGGACTGATCGCCGGCCCCCGCGGTTCGATCCTGATGGCCGATCATGGCGCCCGCGCCATTGCGCGCGTCGATCTGGCCACCCGCGCCAAGACCCTGCTGGCGACCCGCTATGGCGACGCCCGCTTCAGTTCGCCCAACGACCTGGTCCAGGCGTCCAACGGCGCGATCTTCTTCACCGATCCGCCCTATGGACTGAAGGACATGGACCGGTCGCCGCTGAAGGAGACGGCGTACAACGGCGTCTATCGGCTGGACCCCGACGGCGTCGTGACCCTGTTGGACGACAGTCTCAGCTTCCCCAACGGGATCGGCCTGTCGCCGGATCAGCGGACCCTCTATGTGGCGGTCTCCGATCCCGAACGCCCGTTATTGCTGGCCTATGATCTGAGCCGAACCGGGCAGGCGATGAAGCCGCGCGTGCTGATGGACTTCTCCGATCAGGTCGGGCCGTCCAATCCTGGCCTGCCGGATGGTATGGCCGTCGATCGCGCGGGCCATCTGTTCGCCACAGGTCCCGGCGGAGTACATGTGCTGACGCCCGAGGGGCGCATCCTGGGCCGTATCGACACCGGCGGGGCTGCGGCGAACTGCACCTTCGGCGAAGACGGCCGGAGCCTGTTCATCACGGCCGGAGACCGGCTTCTGCGCCTGCGGACCTTGACCCTGGGCTGAGGGTCTGACGACCTCCATAGGGTCTCGACATCGCGGCTTCGCCAGACCATTGACGCCTATGCTTCAGCGACAAGCCTCACCCAGATCGACCGACGCGCAGCGGATCATCGAGGCGGCCATCGACCTGGTGATCGCTCAGGGTTTCCGCAAACTGACCCTGCGCGACCTGGCCCAGGCCGTCGGCAAGAGCACGACCGTCATCGTCAACCTGTTCGGCGCCAAGTCCGGCCTGGTCCTGGCGGTCGGCGAACATGCGCTGGAGGCGGACGCCGTTTTTCATCAGCGCTTCTTCGGCGCCGTGGCTGGTCTGCCGGCGAGCCGCGACACCCTGCTCGCCCTTGTTCTGCGCTATCTGAGGCTCCGCGCCGCAGCCGAAGCCGGCTTTGTTCGGGTCTGGGAGGCCCTGCTGCTGGACACGGACCTGGGCGAGGCGCGCCATGACCTGATGCGACGCTGGGAGGCGATGCGCGAGGCGGCCTGGCGGACCTATCTGGCGACCGTCCCCGACGCCGCCGATTTCGCGGCGCCCCTGACCGCCTGTCTCGTCACCGAACAATTCTACGCCGGCGCCCTTCTGGGCCGCACCGACTATGAGGTCATCAGCGCCGAGGGCCTGGGCGCCCTGGTCGACCGAGCCCTGGGCCGAGACGACGGCCCCGCCCCGGCCACCTTCTGGTATCGCGAACATCTGGTTCTGCCCCAGGCGCCGGCTGCTGGACTGGAGGTCGATTCGATGCGGCTCAAACTGCTCGACATCGCGGCGGACCAGATCCTGGCCGGCGGCGTGGCCGGCGTGACCAATCGCTCGGTCAGCCTGGTGGCCGGCACCTCCACATCCACCATCGCCTATCATTGGCCGGACATGCGTCGCTTCGTCGTGGATGCGGTGTGGCACAGCGTGTTCCGCGACCTGCCCCATTATCTGGCGAGGCGGCGCCCCGACATGGACCCTTCCGCGGCCACGCTCGAGACCTGGGAAAGGCTCATGACGCCAACCGTCTCGATCGATCCTCAGGCCGAGGGCTTCTACACCCGATACGCCCGCCTGATCGCCAGCATCTGCCTGGAGGCCCGCCGAGATCCGCCGCTTCAGGACCTCGCCATGGTCCTGCGCGGACCGGAGGGCGGCGGCACCTTCTACAACAGCGCCGGCGTCTGGCCGACGGGTTTCGACCTGACCCGACTAGCCGCCACCCGGTTCGCGCTCTGGATCAAGGGCCAGGCCCTGGTCGCCTCGGCGACGGGGATTCCGCTGTCGGGCGCGACGCTCAAGACCGCCGCGACCCAGCTTGTGGCGCAGCAAGAGGCATAGAACGGGCGTTACTTCCAGCCTCAGGTTGCCAGGGCGCTGCCTGACAGAAAGTCTTCCTACAAGCGTCATAAAAGCTTAGCAGGGCGCGCCTAATGCCGAACCGTTGTCGAACAGTTGTTTTTCTGCGGGACGCCAGCGGCTCCAGCCTTCCTCCCCATCGCCAGGGGCCGCTCCCGTCAAATCGCCGAACCGAACAGCTGTTCGACAGCATCATCAACAGATCGGCCCGTGCGGCAGGGGGTGCCTGCGCGCGCCGCCCGCAATGGATCGTGCAATGCATCGTCTGCTCCTCGGCGTCTCGAGCGCCGCACTCGCCCTGGCCGCGGCCCTGCCCGCCGCCGCCCAATCTTCCTCGGCTCCGTCGGCGACGGTCGAGGACATCGTCGTCACCGCCCAGCGTCGGGCCCAGGCCAGCCAGGACGTCGGCCTCGCGCTGAGCGTCATCGGCGGCCAGGACCTGGACGAGAAGGGCGTTCAGGTCATCAACGACATCGAGAATGTCGTGCCCAATATGGAAGTGGACAGCCAGTTCGGCAGCGGCCAGCCCGCGTTCCGCATCCGCGGCATCGGCACCCGCGAATATTCCAGCAACAACGCCTCGACCGTCGGCGTCTACGTCGACGAAGTCGCCCACCCCTATACGGTCACCACCCAGGGCGCGATGTTCGACATCGCCCGGCTGGAAGTGCTGCGCGGGCCGCAGGGCACCCTGTACGGCCGCAACACCACGGGCGGCGCGGTGAACATCATCACCAACGCCCCGACGGCGGACCGGCACGCCGGCTTGACCGCCGAATACGGCTCCTATGACCGCTACAAGGTCGAGGGCTTTGTCTCGGGTCAGATCGTTCCCGGCCTCCTGGGCCGCCTGGCCGCCGTCACCGAACAGGGCGGCGCCTGGCAGTATCACCGCACGACCGGTCAGAAACTGGGCGACGTCGACAAGACCGCCGTGCGCGGCCGCCTGACCTGGGACGCCTCGGAAGACGTCACGGTCGATCTGGCCGCCACCTATTCCATCGACAAGTCCGACGGCCTGGGCTTCCGCCTGCGCAGCGACTATCCGGTCTTCGACGGCAGCGTGACCTATCCGGCCGACACCGCCCGCCGGATCACCGGCTGGAAGATCTCCAAGGCGTTGGCTGGCGTTTCCGGCCGCAGCCTGGACGCCAAGCCGGGCCGCGACAACGACGGTCTGGACCTCAGCGCACGCGTCCGCGCCGACCTGGGCTGGGCCACGCTGAACACCATCACCGCCTACCAGACCTTCAGCCGTTCGGAATACAACGACTGGGACGGCACGCCGGCGGCGGAGTCGGACGTCTATTTCTACAACGACATCAAAGTATTCTCGCAGGAAGCCCGCCTGTCGAACCAGGCTGGACGTCTGAACTGGATGGTCGGCGCCCACTATGCCGATGAGAGCATCGACGGCGGCTTCTACACCGAGTTCCGCGGCGCCAACCGCAACCTGATCAACACGCCTTACGACCAGTCGGTCGAAGCCATCGGCGTCTTCACCCACAACAGCTTCGCCCTGACGGATCGCCTCAGCCTGATCGCGGGCCTGCGTTACGAGAACGAAGACCGCAGCCTGACCACGACCGGCACGCGTCGCCTGAACGTCGCGGTCGGACCGGAAAAGACCTACGATATCTCGCTGTCGGAATGGACCGGGCGCTTCGGCCTGGAATACGATCTCGCCGAAAACGCCCTGATCTACGCCAGTGTCGCGCGGGGGGTGAAGTCGGGAGGCTTCACCACCTACAATGGCCAGTCGCAGACCCCCTTCAAGCCCGAAATCGTCATCGCCTACGAGACGGGGATCAAGTCGGACCTGTTCGACAAGACCCTGCGCGTCAATGGCGCGGTCTTCTTCTACGACTACGAGAACCAGCAGATTCAGGGCACCGAATACAGCCGGGAAACCGGCCAGTTGGGCAAGATCACCAATGTGCCCAAGTCCGAAATCTACGGCGGCGAAATCGAACTGACCTGGACGCCCTTCGCTGGCCTCACGATCAGCCAGAACTACGGCTACAAGGAAGGCGAATATAGCGAGTATTTCGCCATCGACGCCACGGCGACCAACGCCGCCAATCCGGCGAACGGACCGTGGGACGTGATCATCTCGAACGACCGTTCGGGCGAACCGCTGCAGTTCCCGAAGTTCAACTACGGCGGCTCCATCGCCTATGACTGGTCGATGGCCGGTTTCGCCCTGCGGGCCGAGACCAACTACAATCAGCGCGACGGCATCTACAACGCCTCTTCGGCTTCGGTTCTGCCTGGCTACTGGCTGTGGAACGCCAATCTGAGCGCAGGTCCGGAGAACGCCAACTGGCGCGTCGGTCTGTGGGCGCGCAACCTCTTCAACACCGAATACGAAGAGACCCGCAACAACTTCAACGGCGGCGCTCGTCCGACCAGTTCGCCGAACCAGGGCCGCACCGTCGGCGTCCGTCTGACGATGGACTTCTAAGACCAGGACAGGGCGGATCGGCTTCAGGCCGGTCCGCCCGATCCGTTGCTCCCGTTGGAAAGCCCCCCATGCTGCTGAAGCCCACCCTTCCGATGAACCGCCGCCTTCTGCTGGGCGGCCTGGTCGCCGCGCCCCTGGTGCTGCGGTTCGGGCAGGCTCAGGCCCAGGCGGGCGGGGCCTATGTCTTCCCGCTGGGCGTCGCCAGCGGCGATCCGGCCCCCGATGGTTTCGTCCTGTGGACGCGGCTGGCGGTCGATCCGGTGGCGCCGGACGGCCTGGGCGGCATGGGCGGCCCGGTCGCCGTGCGTTGGGACGTGGCGGCGGACGAGGCCTTCAACCGCATCGTCGCCTCGGGCGAGGCCGTGGCGGATCGCACCGACGCCCACAGCCTGCATATCGAGGTCGAAGGTCTGCGCCCCGACCGCCCCTATTGGTACAGGTTCACCGCCCAGGGCCAGCAGAGCCCGATCGGCCGCACCCGCACCGCCCCCGCCCCGAACGCCGACATCGACCGCCTGCGTCTGGCCGTCGCCTCCTGCTCGAACTGGGAGTCGGGCTATTTCAGCGCCTATGGCCATATGGCCGACGAGGCGCCGGACCTGACCCTGTTCCTGGGCGACTACATCTACGAATACACCCGCACGGGCGCCCAGGCGGCCAATGTGGTGCGGCCCTACGGACTGGAAGAGGCGACGACCCTGGCGGGTTATCGCAACCGGTACGCCCTGCACCGGACGGACGCGGACCTGCAACGGCTGCACGCCGTCGCCCCCTGTCTGGCGGTGTGGGACGACCACGAGATTCAGGACGACTATTCCGGCGTCTGGTCCAAGACGCCCGGCGTCATGCCCAATGATTTCCTGCTGCGCCGCGCCGCCGGCTACAAGGCCTTCTACGAGGCCATGCCCATTCGCCGCACGCGGCTGGACGCCCGGCTGCAGATGCCGATCTATCGCGGCGTCCGCTATGGCCGGCTGGCCCAGTTCTTCATGCTGGACGGCCGGCAGTACCGCTCGAAACAGGCCTGCGCCGACGGCGTCAACGGCGGCAAGGGCCAGGTGGTCACCGACGCCGCCTGCCCCGACCGGCTGGACCCGGCCCGCACCTTCCTGGGCTTCGAACAGGAACGCTGGCTTTACGACGGCCTGGCCCGGTCGCAGGCGCGCTGGAACATCCTGGGCCAGGACCTGGTGATGGCGGGGCTGAAGTTCGGAAACGGCGACGCCGAGACCCGCTACTGGACCGACACCTGGGACGGCTATCCCGTCGCCCGCGACCGGATGACCGACGCCCTGGCGACGCTGAAGCCCCGCAATCCGGTGGTGCTGAGCGGCGACTACCACTCGTTCTGGACCAATGACGTCAAGCGGGTCAGCGCCGATCCGTCATCCGCGACGGTGGCGACCGAATTCGTCGGCACCTCGATCTCGTCCTCAGGTCCGCCTTATGACGCCCTGATGGCGAACATGCCGAACAACCCGCAGATCAAATTCTTCGACAGCCGGGTGCGGGGCTATATGTCCATCGACATGGACCGCGATCGGATGAACACCCGTTATCGCGCCATCTCCGACGTGCGCGATCCCCATGCAGCGGTCTCGACCCTGAACAGCTGGGTGGTCGAGGACGGCCGTCCCGGCGCCGTCGCCGCCTGATTTCCCCACAGTCTGAGAAGCGTAGTCTAAATGTCCCTTCTTTCCTCGGCCGGTCGCGGCCTGGCGGTCCTGTGTCTGGCCCTGAGCGGCTGCGCCGCGACACCGGACACGGCGCCGGTGTTCTGGACCGGTTTCCAGGATCATCCCCACGGTTATCTGTCCGCAGACGCGGCGCCGAACGCCGCCCGGTTCCTGCCGCCGCCGCCCGCCGCCGGCTCCCTGCGTGAACAGGCCGATATCGAGACCTATCGCGCGACCCGCGCGCTGGAGGGCAGCGCGCGCTGGGCCATGGCTCAGGCGGACAATGAGATCGAGACCCCCTCGGCCCCGCGTGTCTTCGCCCCGGCCCTGGGCGTGACCTTCGACCCCGAGCGCGTGCCGACCCTGACCCGTCTGCTGGGCCGGATGCTGGGCGACCTGGAAACGATCCAGACCCCAGTCAAGAAGGGCGTCCGCCGCCCCCGGCCCTTCGTCGCCGAGCCGGCGGCCACCTGTATCGCGCCCCAGCCCTGGCTGACGGCCAGCGGTTCCTATCCGTCGGGCCACGCCGCCCTGGGCTGGGCCTGGGCCCTGGTCCTGTCGGAAATGGCGCCGGACAAAGCTGACGAGATCCTGGCGCGCGGCCTAGCCTATGGCGACAGCCGGGTGATCTGCGGCGTCCACTACCCCAGCGACGTCGAGGCCGGCCGGATCGTCGGCGCCGCCCTGGTGGCCAGCCTGAAGGCCGACCCTGACTTCCAGGCGGATTTCATCCAGGCCCAGCGCGAACTCCAGACCCTGCGCGCCGCCCGGCCCTGATCCGGCTTCAGGTCGAGGGCGCCAGCACGCCCTCGACGCTGATCGTCGCATCGGCGTTTTCGACGACGTTCAGCGTCGTGGCCTCGACCTTGCGGTCATGCAGGGCCGCCAACCAGCCGAAGGCCGCCGTGCTGGAGACATTGGTCAGGTTGAAGCCCAGGCCGCCGTCCGGCGACATGCCCATGACCGGCGTCACCCCAGTGATCGAACCGACCTCTGCGACCACCGCCGCGACATCGACGTCGCTGCTGGCGGCGTCTGTCCGCGCCATGCGACCCGTCGCCGTCTGAACCAGGGCCAGATCGGCCTCGGCCACGGCTCGCGCCTCGGCCGCATCGGCCCGCCAGGCCCATGCCGGACGAACGATCAGCAGCCAGACCAGAACGGCGGCGATCGCCAGGCCCATCACCGTCAGCATCCGCTGCTCGCGCAGGGTGCGGCCGTCCCACCAGGCGGCGGCTTGAGACATCAGGCCGTTCATGCGGCGCCTCCCACGATGATTTCACTGACCACCCGCCCGCCGTCCTCGACGGTCGAGGCGTCGGACATGGACAGGCCCGAGGCGGCCAGGGCGGTCCGCAAGGTCTCCAGGTCCGAAAAGGCCGGATAGCTGACGGTCGCGCGCACCCCCTGGCCGGGATCGGCGCTCAGACTGTCCAGTTCCGCGCCCTCGACCTGTTCCACGGCGGCGAACAGGGCGGCGCTGACCGAGGCCAGGCCGCCCGGCGGCGGGGCCACGGCGATCTGGCGACGCGCCGCCTCCATCGGATCGCTGGCGCGGGCGGCGTCGGGCATGGTTTCGGTGATCAGGGCCAGGGTCCGGCGTTCGGCCCGGTCGGCGGCGACCTGATCGCGCGCGCCGACGGCGAGGGTCAGGATCAGGGGCGACACCACCAGAGCCGCCGCCAAACCGGCCGCCAGCCGCCAGCCGCCCGCCCGAACCTCGCGTTTGCGCTCCAGGCCCGACAACAGATCGACGGCCGGCGCCGCCGCTGCGGCCGCCAGCAGCCGCTCCAGCGTCTCGGGATCGTCCATGCGGATCAGGGGGCGCCCGCCCGCCACCGCCTCGACCAGATCGGACTGGACCGTGGCCGCGAAATGCGCGCCGCGCAGCCCCATGTCGGTCCCGAAGACGGCGGCGCTCAGAGCGTCGTCGGCCGGCGCCGGCAGGATCAGACAGTCGGGCACTACGGCGACAGGGGTCACGCCCAGAGCGGCGAGATAGTCGATCCACGCCTCCAGCAGACCCGCGCCCACGGCGGCGACCAGACGCGGCCCCTCGCCCGCGACCGGCCCCAGGGCCACGACCGTGCGCTCGGGATCGCCGGCCAGATCGTCCTTCAACGCCCAGCGCGCCGCCGCCCGCACCTGGGCCGTCCCGCCGACCGGCAGGTCCAGCCAACGCACCAGGACATCGGCGCCGGGAGCGACGGCCACCGTTCGCAGATCGGGGCGGACATCGGGCGTCGCGGCCGAGTCTTCCAGCAGCAGCGAGCCGCGTTGGAGCACGCGTCCCCCGGCGTCGAACGTCAGGAAGGGCGCCGGCATCGAGGCCGCCGGGGGGATGATGACGATACGGGTCTGGCTCATTCTTCAGGGGTCCAGCGGCGAATGACAGTACGCACGCCGCCGTCCGGCGCGGCGTGAATCAGGGCGGTGCGGACGGCGTGGGCGCCGCCATAGTCGATATCGACCCGAAGATCGAAATAGCGCGTCGACAGCGAGACTTGCCCGCGCGTCTCATCATCGGGCGTGAAACCCTTGAGCGCCGGCTGGCTCCAGAAGGCGTCGACGCTGGACCAGCCCAGCGCCGGGCGGGCGGCGATGGCGGCGCGCGCGCCCTGAAGCCCCAGGGCGCCGCGCGTCAGCATGACCAGAAGGGGCGCCTCGGCCGGGCTCAGGGTGTTGATGTTCAGCGTCGTCTGGGCGGTCGCCGGCAGGGCGCAGACATAGGGGCGCAGCCGCCGATACAGGGCGTCGTCCATATTGGCGACGGCCCGCATCTCGCTGACGTCCGCCAGGATGACGCCGCCGGTGCGATACGGCGTGGACAGGCCGGCGTAACGCGCGTCTTCCGCCCCGCCGGCCGAGGCCTCGGCGTCATTGTCCATCCAGTCGGTCAGGGCGGCGGCCGCAGCGGCCATCCGGGCGCGCGACAGGCCGAGGGCGGCGCCCAGGGCGACGAACTGGGTCGTGGCTTCGGGGCGGGGAAACAGGTCCTCGTTCTGGCCGAAGACCAGGCTGTTCAGGTTGAAACAGGCCTGGCCGTCCGTGACGACGGCGCGGATCGCGCCCTCCTCCACCGGAAACTCCAGCACCCGGCCGTTCCAGCGCGGCTCCAGCGGGGTTCGGGCGGGATCGATCTTGACCAGGTCGGCGATCTGGCGCCGCGCCAGGCTTTCGGCGCCGGCGGCGTACCACTGGGCCTGGGCCTGGGTCTCGGCGTTGGTGGTGCGGCGCACCGAGAAGCGCACATCGTCCAGAATGGCGACCGCCACGACCGCCATCACCGCCACCAGAAGCAGCACGGTCAGCAGGGCCATGCCCTCGCGCGATCCCCGCAGCCGTCTCATGCGGCGGCGACCAGAAACAGTTGATCCAGGCGGCCGAAACCGTCCAGGGTCATGACGATCCGAACCGCGTCCGGCAGCGGCCGGTCGCTGGTCGAGATGAAGGCCGGCGCCTCGGACCCGTTCTGGATGAAGGTGACGGTTGCGTCCTTGACCCCGCGGTACAACACCTGGGGCGGCCCCGCGCGGGCGCCGTCCAGATAGGGAGAGACGCGCCGCTCCAGCCGCCCCTCGACCACCCGGTATTCGACCCTTTGCAGCGACGGGCGCGGCGCCGCGTCCGGGTTGGACCACCCGTTGCGAACCAGGACCAGAATGGGATCGCCGGGCGTCTCCTGCCCCATCAGCGCGCGCGGCAGGGGCCGGCCGGTCGGGCCGCGCGTGCGACGCGGCGACGCCTGGGCCAGATCGGCCTTCAGCAGGGCGCGCGTCCGTTGCAGATCGCCGATGCGGTCGGTCTCGGCGCGGATGGCGAATTTGGCGTCGATGGTCTGGCTCAGCACCAGGGCGCCGGCCCCGGCCAGAAGGGCGACGATGGCCAGCGAGACCAGGACCTCGACCAGGGTGAACC
>NZ_JMQR01000015.1:0-39815 GCF_000698025.1 Brevundimonas sp. EAKA
ATAGGGTCGAGATTTTTTTGGGGCTTGGAAATCGTTCGATTCAGCCCAGCGTCATTGTGGGTGTTGGCCCCCCTGTCCGCGCGGGAAGGCGCGGGGGGAGGACAGGTCGCGCTGGCGACCGGGGGGGGGCGACCCCGGCGGTGGAGATGGCCACGGCCGCGTCGGGCGCCGAGTCGCCCCCTCCTGGCGTTCGCTGACGCTCCCGCCTGTCCTCCCCGTTCGCCTTCGCGAACGGGGAGGTGAGACGTCAGCCGCCGAAGCCGCCCTGGTCGAGGAAGGCCTGTTCCTCGGGCGTGGTGGCGCGGCCCAGGGCGGGGTTGCGGTGGGGGAAGCGGCCGAAGCGGACGATGATGTCGCGGTGGAGGCGGCCCCATTTCTCCAGCTCGGCGTCGCCGGCGACCAGGGCCATGTAGCGGTCCTGATCCTCGATCCGTTCGGAATGTTCGAAGGGGAGGAGGAGGAAGTTCTTCAGTTCCGGCGCGACCTGGAGATGGTGGCCGCGCGCCACGGCCTGGTTCGCGAACATCAGCGCCAGGGGGTCGGTGGCGAACTGGTGGGCCGTGCCGCGGAAACTGTTGCGCGGATACTGGTCCAGCAGGATCAGGAGGGCGAGGGCGGATTCGGGCGTATCGATCCAGTCGTCGCGCTCGCGCCGGGCGGCGGACAGGTGCAGATCATGGCCCCGCGCGCGAAACGCGGCGTCGAAGGCCTCGTCCTTGGCGAACCACTTGTCGGGACCGGCCGCTTTCCAGAAGGCGACGACGTCGGATGGGGCTATGAAGGCGGTCATGACACAGATCTTAGCCAATCCGTTGCCCGTCTTCCATGACCGCGACTGCGACCTTTCGATCATTCGCGGCAAGCGCGTGGCCATGATCGGCTACGGCAGCCAGGGGCGGACCCATGCGCTGAACCTGCGCGATTCGGGCGTGACCGACATCGTGGTGGGCCTGAAGGCCGGGTCGAAGACGCGGGAACGGGCCAAGGCCGACGGATTCGCCGTGATGACCGCGGGCGAAGCGGCGGCGGGCGCGGATGTGGTCGCCGTCATGACCTCGGACGAGGCGCACCGCGACCTGTGGCGCGACGAACTGGCGCCGAACGTGCGGCCAGGGGCGGCCTTGGTCTTCGCCCACGGCCTGTCGGTGCGGTTCGGCCTGGTGGAGCCGCGCGCCGACCTGGACGTGATCCTGGCCTCGCCCAAGGGGATCGGGCCGCGCATCCGCGACCTGTACGAGGCCGGGGAGGGGGTCTTCTGCCTGTTCGGGGTGCATCAGGACGCCACGGGCGGCGCCCACGCCCTGGGCCTGTCCTATGCGGCCGCCCTGGGGTGCGGGCGCAAGGGCATCCTCGAGACGACGATGAGGGACGAGTGCGAGAGCGATCTGTTCGGCGAACAGGTGGTGCTGTGCGGCGGGATCGCCGAACTGATCGATTCGGCCTTCATGAAACTGGTCGAGGCCGGCTATCCGCCCGAGGTGGCCTGGTTCGAATGTTTCTACGAGGCCAAGCTGGTCACCGACCTGATGTACGAACGCGGCATAGCCGGCGCCTTCGCCAAGATTTCCAATACGGCGGAGTACGGGGCCTATCTGACCGGGCCGCGCATCATCAACGCCGCCTCGCGCGCGGCGATGGACCAGGTGCTGGCCGAGGTGCAGGGCGGGGGGTTCGTGCGCGCCCTGATGGCGGATTACGACGCCGGCTCGCCCGACCTGCTGGCGCGGCGCAGCGCCCTGGGCCGGCGGCCGATCGAGTCGGTGGGGACGCATCTGAACGAAGTGGCGCGCAAGGCCCGGGAGTCGGCGGCGAACGACGACTGACGTCTGGCCGCGCGGGGGGAGGCGGGTCTGAAACCCGCCGTCCTGCCGTCGATGTCAAAAGAGAAGATGGTCGGAGTGAGAGGATTCGAACCTCCGACCCCTGCGTCCCGAACGCAGTGCTCTACCAGGCTGAGCCACACTCCGACCGTGGGGGCTGGCCTGGCGGCGTCGCCCCGAAGTGAGGACGCGGCTTATAGCCATGGGTTTCGGACCCCGCAAGCATCCATTTCGACCTTCTTCGCACGGGGCGAAAATAGTCCTGAAAGAGGGTGTTGCATCCGAAAACGGTTTGGCCTATCTGACCGCCTCCGCCGCGCGAGAGCGCTGCGGTCGCCGGACCTGCTGGGGAATGGTGTAATGGTAACACTCCGGTTTTTGGTACCGTCATTCTAGGTTCGAGTCCTAGTTCCCCAGCCATCCGCCCCATAAGGGTTTAAGCCGTTTCGGCGCTGATCCCCGGGTTTTACAGTTCGCTTTTGTTCTGGGCCCATTCCGACGGCTTTACCGGTCACGTAGCGGCGTGCGATTTTCTGTACGCGCTTGAGCGCTCAGTCGAGGGCGCCAAAGGACTCTCGTTAGGGCTGGATGAGAGACGGGGCCACGTCACCTTGGCAGGGCGAGTTCGACCCGCCTCACGCTGTTGCGAGCAATTCGCAGGGCGTGTATCGCGCTGGACAATGGCACAGTCAGACTCACAGCCGGGGCAGAGTTTCGCGCAATTGCTGATGATCGAACGTCCGTCGCTGGTGCGGCTGGCGCGACGTATTCTGGGCGACTCCAGCTTGGCCGAGGACATCGCCCAGACCCTGTGGCTGCGTGTGCAACGGATCGCCGACCCTGCGGCGATCCAGGACAAGCGCGCCTATCTCTATCGATTGGCCCTCAACCTGGCCTCGGACCAGATGCGCCGCCGCAAGCGTGGCGCGGTCCTCTTCGAGGGCCAGATCGAGGATCCCGGCGTGATCGACGCCGCCCCCACGACCGAGGCCCGGATCATGCATCGGCAAAGGCTGGACCTCCTGGCGGAAGCCATCGACGAGTTGCCGCCGCGTTGCCGCGAGGTCTTCCTGCTGCGGCGTATCGAGGAGCTGTCGCCGGCCGAGGTCGCCGAACGGTTGGGCATCACGCCGAACGCCGTAGCCAAACACGTCCGCCACGCCTTGCACCACTGCCAAACGCGACTGGCGGAACGGGAGGCTGGATGATGTCGCGAGCGCCCAGACACGTCGCCCCCATAGACCGGGAGGCCGCACGCTGGCTGGCTGAGCAGGACGGCGGCCTGCTGGACGCCGTCGGCGAGGACCGGCTGAAGACATGGCTGGAAACGCCGGCGAACGCCCGCGCCTTCGCACGTGCGCAGTCCCTTTGGCGGGACATGGGCCAGGCGGCTCGCCCCGCCGCGCCCGCATGGCGCGCGAGGTCGGAACGGCGTTCGCGACGCACATCGATTCCGCGCATTGGGCGGTCAGGACTATCGATCACAACCGGGCTGGCGGCCGCCGTGGTTCTGGCCTGCATGATGCTGGACGTTCCGACCCGTCTGAACGCCGACGTGCTCACCCGGCCGGGCGAGCAAAGAACGGTGAGGCTGGACGACGGCTCGGTCGTGCAGGTGAACACCGACAGCGCCATCGACGTGGCCTATGCGCCTGACCGCCGAACGGTTCGACTGCTGCGCGGAGAAGCCGCCTTCATGGTCGCGCCCGACGCCCAGCGGCCCTTCACGGTCGAGGCCGGCGGCGGCTCCACTACAGCCCTGGGCACGCGGTTCGTCGTTCGCCGTCGCGCCGTCCTGACCCAGGTCTCGGTGACCGAACACAGGGTTCGAATTGCGACCCGTTCGGGATCGGTGACGACGCCCGAGACCATGACCTCGACCTACCGTCCGGATCAGGCGCCATCCGCCCCGACGCCGTCGTCGCCGGACGTCGACGCCTGGACCCAGGGCTGGCTGGTGTTCGAAGATCGCCCCCTGGCCGAGGTGGTCGAGGAGATCGCCCGCTACTCGCCGACGCCGATCACGGTGTTTGGACGCGCCGTTCGAAACCGTCGCGTCAGCGGCGCCTTCCGGATCGATCAGCCGTCCCGCACCCTCGCGCGATTGGAACAGACCCTGGGTGTTCGCGCCACCCGCCTGCCCGGCGGCGCGGTGATCATTCACGGCTGAGCGGATCTCCAGGATTTTTTCTGAATTCGGACAGTCCCGGTTCGGCCTCCTGGTGCGTCTATCTACAGAGAACCATTCTCATTCGCATGATTTGCGAACCAACCGGACCGGCGCGGAGCGCGCCACGAGAGGCGAAATTGACTAAGGCGAGACACGAACTGGGGGCCCTGCGTCTCTTCCTCATGGCCACGGCCGCCGTGGTTCCGGCCATCATCCTCGCACCGGCCGCCCAGGCGCAGTCTGCCGCGACGCAGTTCGACATACCGGCCGGCCCCCTGTCGCCGGCCCTGGCCGCCTTCGCCCGCCAGGCTGATATCGAAATGGCCTACGACGCCGGCCTGACGCGCGGCGTTTCGACACGCGGACTGCGGGGGCGATACGGCGCGTCAGAGGGGCTGTCGCGTCTGCTGTCCGGCACCGGCGGGACCTAACGTCTGTCGGGCCGCACGGCGACCCTGTCCGCCGCCCCCGCCGTCGCCGACGGAACCCTCGCCCTGGGTCCGATCAGGGTGCAGGGCGCGACCGAAGGCGGCGCAGGCGGGCTCAGCGCCACCGGCGCCGGCGAGGCGGGCGATCCTGTGGAAGCGCCCTACCGCACGACCGGATCCAGCGCCTATATCGCGCAGGACACCATCGAACGGTTTCGCGGCGCCTCGACCGCCGACATCATCAAGGGCGTGGCGGGCGTGACCGCCGGCGACCCGCGCGTCGCCAACGCTCTGGACGTCAATATCCGCGGCATTCAGGGCCAGAGCCGGGTGCCGATCATCATCGACGGCGGCCAGTCGACCATGGACGCCTACCGCGGCTACGCCGGTCAGTCGCAGCGGACCTATCTGGATCCCGATCTGATCTCGAGCATCACCATCAACAAGGGCCCCAGCCTGGAGGCCAACGCCTCTGGCGGCATCGGCGGCGTGGTCGTTATGGAGACGCTGAACGTCGACGACGTCCTGAGCGAAGGCCGCGACCTGGGCCTGCGCGTCCGCACCGGCGTGTCCGACGCCAGCGCCCGCAGCCTTCCGGCCTATAGCGACAAGTCGCGGACCGACCGGGGCGACCTGACCCGTCCGGGCGGGCAATTCTTCAACATCGCCGGCGCGGGACGCTGGGATCGGTTCGACCTGGTCGCCGCCTACGCCTGGCGTGACACGGGCAACTATTTCTCCGGCCACCGGAACTACAACGACTTCCCCCAGGGACGGCGGGTCCTGGCGACGCTGAACCCCACGAACGCTGAGGTTTTCAACACCTCGTCCCAGTCGGAATCCCTGCTGCTGAAGGGAACCTGGCGCGTCACCGATCACCAGACGCTGGAGGCCGGCTATCGCCGCTATCAGGGCGAGCAGGGCGAGATCATGGCCTCGCAGATCATTCGGGTAGATCGCGACCAGGTCCCGCAATGGGACCTGGGGACCGTCGATATGGACGCCTATAGTCTGCGTTACCGCTACAAGCCCCAGGGCGATCTGATCGATCTCAAGGTCAACGCCTGGTACACCCACGCCGACAGCCTGATGTACAACGGCCTGACCGGCATCACTCCCTGGTATTATGACCGCCGCACCGAATGGTACGACGGCCCCTCCTTCAACACCGACCCGGGGTACAAGGAGGCCTATCGCAACGAACTGACCCAGAAACGGTTCGGCGGCGACCTCACCAACACCTCTCTCCTGTTCACCGGCGCGGGCAAGTTCACCTTGAACTACGGCCTGTCCTTCAGCGACGAGGACATCGCTCCCGGTCCGAACTCGCCGATCATGCACGACGATCTGGTGAACAACCGCTTCCTGCGCAACGCCGAACGTCAGGAATACAGCGCCGTCGCCTCGGTGAAGTGGGAGCCCGACACACACTGGGAGCTGATGGCCGGCGGGCGCTTCAACCGTGTCGAGGTCAAGGACCGCAACCGTCTGGCCACGCCCGCCACCTACGAGGTGATCGGTCAGTATCGCTATACCGAACTGCTGAACGGCGACCCGAGCCGCCCCGCCTACCTGGCGAAACGGATCGCCCTGCTGAACTGGTATCCCGACGCCAGCGGCCAGTTCACCAAGGCCTCGCTGCTGGCCTCGCCCTACGAACACGGCACGGTGGCCGATATCGTCGGCTGGAACTTCTACGACGCCGACGCGCCCGAAGATCTCAAGGTCCCGGCCACCTGGACCTGGTCCGACCCCATCCGGCGCACCGACGACGCCTTCATGCCGACCGGCAGCGTCACCTACCACTTCGACGAGGACACCCTCGTCTATGTGAAATACGCCGAGGGTGTGAAGCTGCCCAGCCTGTTCGAAACCACCCTGGGCCTGTTCAGCGCCGCGCGTCCGACCGAGGGCATGAAGCCTGAGCGCGGCCGAACATGGGAAGTCGGCGCCAGCGCCATCCGCCGCGACCTGCTCACCGGCGGCGACCGCACCGCCTTCAAGGTCGCCTATTTCAACACCGTGATCGACGATCTGATCACCCGCGACTACCGCAGCATTTCGGCGGGCCTGATCCGCAACATCGACGCGTTCAAGGTATCGGGCGTCGAACTCCAGTCGAACTACGACAACGGCGTCGTCTTCGGCGACCTGTCGGCTCACTATTATTTCGAGGCCAAGACCTGCGCGCCCGACATCGCCGCCGAACGCCGCGCCTATGGCGCCAGCCGCAAGAACGCCGAACTGATGGCCACGCCCGACTGCGTCGACGGCGGCTTCGTCGGCGCCTACACCAACACCCAGAACCCGCCGCGCTTCAATCTGAACCTGACTCTGGGCGCGCACCTGTTCGACGACCGCCTGACCCTCGGCGGTCGGGCGGTCCACAACTCGGGTCCGATCAGCAAGCTGGACAAGGCCTGGAACGTCGGCCTGTCGGCGATCCAGCAACTGTATCTTGAGACGACCGTCTATGACGCCTTCGCAAGCCTGAAGGTGACGGACCAGACGGCGCTGGACCTCAACATCGACAATGTGATGGACGAATACTACCTCGACCCGCTGGCTCTGGGCGTCATGCCCGCGCCCGGCCGCACCGTTCGCCTCGCCCTGACCTATCGTTACTGAGGCCGCCATGATCCAAGTCGAAACAAGCCGCGCGAAACGTCTGAAGTCCGCCAGCCATGGCGTCCACGAAGGGCTGGACAAGGCCATCATGGCCGCCAAGCCGTTCAGCAGCCGCGAGACCTATGCCGTGTTCCTGCGTATCCAGCAGATGTTCCACCGCGACATCGCCGCCCTGTACGCGGCGCCGGAATTGGCGGCCCTGTTCCCGGATCTGTCCGGACGCCGCCGCTACGAACAGGTGAAGGCCGATCTCGCCGATCTGGGCGCTGCGCCGGCCGATGAAACGCCGGTCCCGCGCTTCGTGGCGGGCGCATCGGTGGATCTGCCGACGGCCCTGGGCTGGCTCTACGTCGCCGAAGGGTCGAACCTGGGCGCCGCCTTCCTGATCAAGGCGGCGGCGGCGCTGGGCCTGTCGGCCCAATTCGGCGCCCGCCATCTGGCCGCCTCGCCCGAAGGCCGCGCCAACCACTGGCGCAGATTCACCGCCGCCCTCGACGCCCCGGATCTGACAGACGAGGAAGAGGCCCGCGTCATGGCCGGCGCCTCGGCCGCCTTCACCCGCGTGCGCGGCCTGGTCGATGTCGGCTTTCGCCATGGAGCCGCCGACCCGGCATGACAGCCGCGCCGCGCGCCACGATCCTGAACGACGTCGGGGGCCTTGCCCCCCGGCGTCCCAGGGCGCGCGCCCGTCGCGCCCTGGCCCTTCACGCCGCGCCCCTGCTGCTTCTGATCCATTTCGTCGTCCCGGCGCCCATGCCGCTGGAGGAGCCGCCCGTAATCGTCGTGGCTCTGGTCCGCAGCAACGCCGCACCGCCCCGACCGCCATCCGAACAGGTCGATGGTCCCAAGCAGATCCAGGCCGCGTCCAGCCGCCCCCTCCCGCGCCCGCCAGTCCCGCTCCGCGTTCACGCCGAGGCGCCCGAAGCCGTGGCCATCCCGGTCGCGCCTCCCGTCCCGCGCGCAGCCGAACGCCAGACGCCGGCGCCCGCCACCACGGCCCCCGTCTCGCGCCCTGCGCCGCCTTCGCCCAGCGCCTCGACCGCCCCGCAAGACTGGAAAGCCCGCCTCCTGGCCCATCTGGACAGCAAGAAGCGCTATCCGCCCGGCGCCCAGCGCCTGCGTCAGGAGGGCGTGGTCCATGTGCGTTTCACGATGGACCGCGCCGGCCGCGTCCTGGCCTCAAGCATTGAACGCAGTTCCGGCCGCGCCCTGCTCGACCGCGAGGCCCTCGCCATGCTGGCGCGGGCCCAACCTCTGCCCGCGCCCCCGCCTGAAATCTCCGGCGCCACGATCGAGCTCACGACCCCGGTCGAGTTCTTCCTGTCGCGCTGAGCGGCAGCCCCAAGACGTGTCCCGCGCCTGGACATCTTTCGACAACGCGCCAGTTCATCTTCAACCCCTGGAGTCCCGCGACGCTTTCGGAGTTGGCAAGTCGGGAAGGGTGCGAACGACATTGGCGATCGCGCCTGCCAGGAAGTCCATCTCCTGCATGGTGTTGAACAGGTTGGGGGTCACCCGGACGCAGCCGCCTCGATCGACGCCTCCTCGAGCCACGGTGAAGATGCGGTGGCGATCCAGCAGCTGGCGCGCGATGGCCTCATTGGCGCGCATCGAGGTCTGTCCTGTGATTCTGAAGGCTGTGATCGCGCCATACAGGCCGGGCTCGTCAGGGGTGAGAATTTCGATTCCTGGAATAGCCCGTGCGGGTTCGACCCAGCGATCGCGCAGGGCGCGCAGGCGCGCGCTCTTGCGGTCCAGGCCGATGCGGGTCTCGAACGCGAGGGCCGATGGCACGGTCAGGAAGGCGGCGGCGTTCAGCGTGCCGGTATGGATCCGTTCGCTGATGACGTCCGGAGCGTCGGACGCTGTCGCCAGGTCATGGTCGATGCGATCAAGGGCGCTCTTGCGAATGTGCAGGACGCCGACGCCCAGGGGCGCGGCCAGCCATTTGTGCCCGTTCAGGCCGACGAAGTCGCAATCCAGGTCCGGCAGGGCGAAGTCGAGTTGACGCCAGCTGTGGGCGGCGTCGACGATCACATCGATGCCGCGTTCACGCGCCAGGGCCGCTATTTCCCGGACAGGCAGGACGAGACCGGTTCTGTGACTGACATGGGTCAACAGCACCAGGCGCACGTGCGGATGTCTGTCGAAGGCCTCGGCATAGGCGTCGATCAGCCGCATTCTTGTGGCCGGTTCGGGCAGGGCGATCCTCACGACCTCGGCCCGCTCGCGCAGGGCCAGTCGATCCATGCAGTGCTGCATGCTGTCGTAGTCCAGATCCGCATAGAGAACCGCGTCGCCGGGGGTGAGACGGTTGTAGCCGCCGATCAGCGCCTTCAGCGCCTCTGTCGCATTCCGCGTGAAGGCGATCTCGTCGTCGGGGACCCCCAGGGTCTCGGCGAGGCGGCTTCTGACGTCCATCAGATCCCGCCCCATGCCGCGGCGGGCGTAGTAGCTCGTCTCGCGGTTCACACGGGACAGGACCTCGACATAGTGCGCGTGGACCGGCCTGGGCATCATGCCCCAGTTGCCGTTCTCGAGCTGGATGACGTCCCGGGTGACGTCGTACTCGGCGGCGATGTCGCGCCAGAAGGCGTCGTCGTCGGAGGCTGCGCGGGCCGGCGTGGGCGTCAGTGCGGCTCCGGCGGGGAGGACGACGCCGCCAGCCAGCAGCGCACGACGGTTGAGCTCAAGCATGGAAATCTCGGCGATGGCCCGGACGCTGCTGCAACGTCGGGAAGAGCGGGAAGGGCGTGGCGGTCCAGCCGCCACGCCCCATGGGATCCTGATCGGGATCTGCGTCAGAAATTATAGCCCAGACGCATCCAGTATTGCCCGCCGTCGGTGTCGAACGGGGCGTTACGCGAGTAGAGCAGGCCGCGATTGGCGTCGAGCGTCGCCCGGTCGGGATAGGAATCGAAGATATTCTCCCCCCCGACTTTGACATTCACGCCGTTGGCGAAATCGTACGAGACACTGAGATTGGCCAGCACCATCGGATCGAATTCCTGCCACAGGCGGTCGGCGTCGTCCGGGTCGGTGCCCATGTCGATCCAGGTCCCGTAGTAGCGGATGCGCGACGAGACCGAGAGCGAACCCAGGTCATAGCCGAATCCAGCAGAGACGCCCGCGCCAGGCCGCGAACGGCGGGCGAACAACTCCTTGTTGAGCGGGTTCAGCGGCGCGAGACGGTCATCGAGGATCTCGGTCTCATTCTGATTGTAGGACAGGCTGGTGTTGAACCGACCCGGACCGATGTCGCGGCGGTAGGCGGCGACGATGTCCACGCCCTGGGTGCGCGCTTCATAGGCGTTCATGAAGTAGCTGAGGGACGTGAAGTTCTGGGGGTTCGGCGTGCCCGCCGGAACCGACATCGAACGGGTCGTGAGGCGGTCCTTGGAGTCGACACGATAGACGTCGATGCTGAGCGTCAGCCCGTGGTTGTTGTAGACGACGCCCAGGGCGCTGTTCTTCGAAGTCTCGGGCTTCAGCGGCTGGGCGCCGAGCGAGATCGCCAGCGGATCGTTGACGTTCAGGCGGCCGCTGTTGTTCACCGAACCGTTGGTCAGGTTCAGGCTCTGGGTAAAGGCCGACGAATACAGGTCGAACGGCTTCGGGGCGCGGAACCCGGTGGAGTAGGTGCCGCGGACCGCCAGACCGACCGGCAGTTCATAGCGGGCGGCCAGACGGTAGTCGAAATTGCCGCCGAACGAATCGTGGTCCTCGTAGCGGCCGGCGGCCCCGAGCGTCAGCGCTTCGACAGGCCGCCATTCCAGGTCCACATAGGCGGCGTAGCTGCGGGCGTCCCATTCCCCGGCGCGCGCCGGGCTGTAGCCCGGCATGCCGTTGGATCCCACGGCCAGACCGTAGGCGGCCCCCGGTCCGATCTCCCACGAGGCCTTGTCGCCGACCTGTACGCCATAGGTCACGACGCGGGCCTCGGCGCCGAAGGCGATGTTCAGCGGCTCGCTGCCGCCAACCGGAAGCCGATAGACGAAGTCGGCGTTGGCGACGAAGTCGTCCTGATACTCGCGGCCGAGGAAGAAACTGGTCGGGCTCTTCGGACCGAGCGAGGCGTTGACCGTGTCGTCCAGGCTGAAGGCGACGCGGCTGGTGCCCCAGGTCAGGGCGAGGTCATAGGTCAGGCGATCCGACAGGTCGCCCCGGACGCCGCCTGACAGATGGTAGTCCTCGATCTTCGACCCGAACTGGGGCGTGAAGCCGCCCGGGAAGATCGACAGGAAGGAGAAGCCCGGGAAGGCGGCCGTCGCCTTGTAGACGTTGCTGGTGGCGTCCGGATTGCGCCAGTTGAAATCCGTCATCCCCTCGCTGTCGTTGAACAGGCCGAACGCGTAGAGTTCGTGGTTGCCGGACAGGCGATAGTTGGCGTTGAGCGAGCCCTTGAGCCGTTCCTCTTCCGGCTGGCCCCACTTCTGCACCGGATCGCGCAATTCAACGCCGGGGTGGGCGAGTTCAAAGGCGAGGGCGTCCGGCCGCTGGACCTGCCGGCCCGTGCGGCCCTGCCGGTTGTACTCGAGAGCGCCGCTGATCGAGCCATTTTCGCCGAGCGCGAGACCGCCGCCGAGACCGAAGCGATACTCTTCGCCGTCCCCCTGATAGTAGCGCGAGAACTGGCTGAAGGCGCGCAGCCCCGGGCGGTCGTCGAGGATGATGTTGATCACGCCGGCGATGGCGTCCGAGCCGTACTGGGCGGACGCGCCGTCACGGAGGATTTCCGTGCGACGGATCGAGGCGGAGGGGATGGTGGACAGGTCGGGGGCCTGACCCTGCGCGGAGTTGTGGTAACGCCGGCCGTTCACCAGCGCGAGGACGTATTTGCCCGGCATGCCGCGCATGGTCGTCGGGCGCACGAAGGCCGGCGGGTCGGCGTGCAGGCGCTGCACGTTGAAGGACGGGGCGAGCAGGGTCAGCGTGTCCTGAAGATCGCCGGACACGCTCTCGCGGATCTCTTCCTGGGACAGGACGTCGACGGGCGACAGGGTCTCGGCGGCCGTGCGCGAGGCTTGTCGGGTGCCGGTCACGATCACTTCGTCCAGCGCGTCCACGCCGCCCGGGGTTCCCAGCGGGGGCGGCGCAGACCGGGTCGCGGCGTTCGCAGCCGGTCTGGCGGGTGCCGCGCGGACCGGCGCCGAGGGAGCGGCTTCGATCAGCACAGCGTCGCCGACGATGCGGGCGGTCAGTCCACTGCCGCCGACCAGTCGGGCGAGGGCGTCAGCCTGGCTGAAACGACCTTCGACGGCCTGGCTGCGGCGACCCTGGAGCAGGGCGGGGCGCGCCGCGACCTGAAGGCCGGTGGCGCGCGAATAGGCCGTCAGCGCCCGGCCCAGATCCTGGGCGGGAATAGAGAAGGCCTGGTGCGCGACCTGGGCCGTGGCCACGGCCGGCGGCACGGCCAGAACGGCCGCGAGCGCGAAAACGGGGGCGTTGAGCGCCCGTGTGGAAGTCATGTCGGTATCCCCCGGTGAATCGTCGACTTCGGTCGACATCGGTTCGATGTCCGGCCAGGGCCGAACCCGACATTTCTTTTTGTGAAACCTTAGCGACGGTCCGGCTGGCGAGATCCGCTGCGGACGACGATCGTCTCTCCCGTCGTGTCAATGCGCACGTCAT
The DNA here is from genome assembly GCF_000698025.1 of Brevundimonas sp. EAKA. NCBI lineage: Bacteria > Pseudomonadati > Pseudomonadota > Alphaproteobacteria > Caulobacterales > Caulobacteraceae > Brevundimonas > Brevundimonas sp. EAKA. The sequence continues at coordinate 12,678 of NZ_JMQR01000015.1, forward strand.
AGGCTCTCTCGATCAGCGCCAGCGTGGCAGGCGGATCCGTCAGGCGGAAGCGTCCGCTGACCGGGATACGGCTGGCCTGGCCATCAATGACGACGGGCGTTCTCGAGAAGCGGTCGATTTCGGCCACGAGGCGTCCCAGGGTCGTTTCCTCCGCGTCGAACCAGCCGTCGGTCCAGTCGGGCCGGGTCGAGAGACTGTGTGTCGTCGGGCGGATACGGCCGTGTTCCAACATCGCGCGGTCTCCAGGCTCCAGGTCGAGGATCTGGCCTCCGCGCGTACGCAGTCGGACCGCGCCTCGATAGAGAGTGACTTCCGCCCGACCGCAGGCCATCCGATCCACATTGAAAGCGGTCCCCATGACCCGTACCTCGCCTTCGCCCGCGTCGATGACGAACGGCCGACCGTCGTGCCGCACTTCGAACCAGGCCTCGCCGCGCTCGAGCGTCGCGGCGCGCCAGAGAGGGCTCTGCCGGATCGACAGGCGGGCGTCGCCATTCAGCCGGATCGAGGTGCCGTCCGCCAGCGCCACCGTCCGGGTCTCGCCGCGCCGGGTCTCCAGGGTTCGGTGGTCCATCCAGGGCGCGACAAGCACGGCGGCGATGCAGACGGCCGCCATCGCCAGGGCGGAGGGCGCCGCCAGACGCCACGGAACCCGAAGGGGGCGCCGGAGATCGGCCCGCTGCTCCACCTCAGCCGCCGCCTGGCTCAAGGCGTCGGAGCGCCACAAGCCGATCATCTCGGCGAAGGCCGCGCGGTGAGCGGGACTCGCGTTCATCCAGCTCTCGAACGCTGCGGCGTCATCGAGATCCGCATCCGGGTGCGAGGCTCGGTCCGCCCAGGCGGCGGCCTCCGCCATGATGCGTTTGTCATTCGTCATCAGAGCGCCGTCCTCCGCCCGCGCCGCTTCTGACCGCAGGCCTCATTCAGGTCCAGCAGACCTCGGGTCACATGTTTCTCCACCGCCTTGACGCTCAGGCCAAGGTCCTCGGCGATGGCGGCGCAACCCTGGCGGTGGATGCGTCGCCGGATTATGATCTCTCGACGCAGGCGCGGCATGCGCTTGAGCGCGCGTTTCAGGACCTCCACGGCCTCGCGGCCCTCCACAACCCTTTCGGGCGAAGGTTGGCCGCTGGCGAGCGTTTCGCTCAACCCTTCGACCCTCCAACGTCGCTCACGCCGATACTCCTCGTTCACGAGATTCTCCGCGATGCGCGTGGCGAGGCCGTACAGGTTGTCGATCCGGCCGCCGCGTTGGTACTCGATAAGCCGCAGCAAGGTTTCCTGCGCCACATCGTCCGCCATATCCGCGCGCCCCAGCCGTCGATGGGCCAGTCGACGGACGAAGTCGCGGACCGGCGACCACGTAACCGTCGCCAGCTTCTGATCCCCGTCGTACGCCACGTCCGCGCCCCCGCCGAAAGGCGTGCCTGCTGTCTGTTCGGCGCGGTGTAGCGGGGTCCTGTGAAGCTTGAGTGTCCCGGACATGTCCTGTTGGCGACACACCGCAGCGCCCACGAGATCTCCTGCTGGTTCAGCTGGCGTCGAACAACGCCAGGCGCGCCGCTGGCCTGTTCCGTTGCGTGAACCGGTCGATCGGCGTCAGCAGGGGAAGCGCCGGCACATACCGCTCCAGCGATAACCGAGCCGACTGGTCGATTGGTCGGTCGTCCATCATCGCGGCCCGCCGGCTCCCCGCCGCGGCTCTAGGTTCAGGACTTGGGACCAACGGCTGCTAGGGGCAGAACCCGGCGAAGCTTGTGAGCGGCGGGTCAGGCCTTTCCGTATTTCCCCAAAGGCGTATGGATCAGTTTGCCGGACGCCGGCCAGTATTCCACCTTGCATCCGGAACGCCCGCCGCAGATCGAATCGACGATCTCTATGCCCCGGTCAGCGAGGAAACCCTCGGCGAAGGCCACATTGTGCGCCCCCACATTGTAGAACGAATCGCCGGGACTGGCGCCGCCGAACACCATGGCTTCGAGACAGTGGGGATTGGCTCCGGCTTCCAGCAGGCCATCGACCAGACGCTGCATGAGGTAGGAGCCGTAGCGCGACGGGTCGTCCTGTTCCGAAAGCGGCGTCGGAGATTCGGGGAGAACGAAATGGTTCATGCCGCCCACGCCTCGCTTGGGATCGCGAATACAGGCTGCGACACACGAGCCGAGGACCGTCGTGATCACCGCGTCCGGGTCGTCGCTGATGCTGTATTGGCCCTGCGATATGGAGGTAAGGTGGACGGGCCGCTCGCCCTGGTCCCAGGTGCGACTGCAAATATTGTATCTCATGACGATCTGAGCCGGGATCTGGACCCAGTCCGGGGTCGTGTCTGAAGTCGCAAGATTTCGACTGTAGCGAACATTGGTATACGGACAATGTACGCAACGGCAAAAATGAAGGGCGCCGGGACTTTCGCTGGGACCTCACGCTCCCTAGCTAAGCAGTGCTTCAGCTGAGGAGAATGACCATGGCCACCGCCCACGAGAAACGTCTGGCGCCGTTGAAAACCCCCACCAGCCTGTCGGAGGCCGCGACGCGGGATATTTCCGCCGCTCTGACGACCCTGCTGGCGGATGTCTTTGCTCTCTATATCAAGACCAAGAATTTCCACTGGCACGTGTCCGGCCCGCATTTCCGCGACTATCACCTGATGCTGGACGAACAATCGGCCGAGATCCTGGCCATGACCGATCTGATCGCCGAACGGGCGCGCAAGATCGGCGGGACCACTCTGCGCTCTGTCGGTCAGATCGCCCGCGAATCGCGCGTTCTCGACAATGACGCCGAGTTCGTGGATGCGCTCGACATGCTGGCCGAACTGCGGGACGACAACAACGACCTGGTCGGGCGTATGCGCGAGGTCCACGATCTTTGCGACGAGCACAACGACGTGGCGACCGCCAGCCTGCTGGAGAACTGGATCGACGAGAGCGAGAAGCGCGTCTGGTTCCTGTTCGAATCGAGCCGCCGCGGCAACGTCTGATCCGACGCACGGACCGTCCGGAACCCTCCGGCTTGCAAAGTCTTAACGATCGGTAATATCTGGTCGGAAAGACGCGGAGGGGATGATGCGGACGGTCCTGATCGGTTGCGGCCTGGCGCTGGGCGTCGTCGTCGCCTCTACGGCCCCGGCGCGGGCCGATATGGCGGAGGCCTTTGGCAACACCATCGTGTCTCACTATCCCAACGGCCAGTGGGTGAAGCATTTTTTCGAGCCGGACGGCCGCTATGTGTCCCAGTTCTCGGACGGGCGTCAGTTGAGCGCGCGCTGGAGCCGGGAGGGCGACAAGATCTGTTTGACCGGGTTCAGGCCACGCCAGATTCTGCCACGCTTCTGTAGCCGCATGGTCGAGGCCGACATCGGTCAAAGCTGGCAGGCTCGCGATCCCCTGGGACGGACGATCCGCAACGAACTGGTCGCCGGACGCCGCTGAAGGCCGCTGGAGGCTCTTGTCAGGCGACGTCCGGCCCTCTAGAGCCCACCACCTGCCCAAGCGGATGTGGCGGAACTGGTAGACGCACTGGATTTAGGTTCGGGCAAGCGGTTTATTTAAACTAAGCAAAATCAATATGTTGTTTGGTTTTCTTTGAATCGATGTGTCCAAATCTGTGTCCAAAACGCGTGTCCAGACCTGCCCGAACGAGGTGACTTTCGCTTCTTGAGGAGAAGGTGGCAGACGCACTGGAATAGGAGGTCTCCGTGTCGAGGTCAGGTGAAGCAGCAGCGATCCCGCTCCCCCTGAACACGCCCGCGCTTTGGCCTGAGCCGCTTCGCGCTTTCCTCGCCGAGCATCACGACTTGTTCTTGGATTGGGCGACGGGTCCGGTGCGCTTCAGCGCCGCCATTTATGATCGCGCCATCTACCGATTGGTGGAATTGCTCCAGCCCTATTCGCTTCTGGCTTGGCACTGCACACGCCTGACGGATCAAGAGGCGGCGGCCATTGTGGCGACAGGCATGCAGCCTCCTAACGAGAGCGTCCTGCATGTTCGAATTGATGCGTTGGTGTTGGCCGGAACGATTGATGCTGAAACAGCGGAGCAATGGAAAGCCCGCAATCAAGCCAGCGAGACGTATCGCCAGGGGCGTGTCTGGTGGTGCTTCTACCCGCCCAGAGAATCCGGAGAGGGCGGGATTGCTTCACTGCTTGGCACATGGGGCGGCGAGGCTCTCTATAATTCGCATGACGCCGACCCGGTGATGGGGCCGCTGCTTCGGTCCATCGGGACTCCCTGCCTCATCGAAGCGGATATCCCCCTTGCTCTTCTTAGGGGCAGCGCAACCGCCGCCTTCTCCGTCGTGGCCCACCACCTTAGCGCCTCAGGTCATCCCGCGCGGGATCATTTAGCGTTTGAGGATCGGATCACGGGTGATCTGTCAGCCCGACATGTGCGGCGAATCCTTCGGTACCCTGAACCCGACTTCATTGCGCTTACCGGATGCGACACCTGGCACCGCCCGATAGGAAGCGCGCCGAGGTAATTGGCGAAGCTATCCTGCGTCGCCGACCTACGCCTCAAATCCAGTTGAAAGGAGAGTGCAGCCCGCACTCCTGCCTCGTGGCGAACAGCGGGTGTGCAAGTGCCGCCACTTTCGCGGGGAACCGGCTACAGCGCCGAAGGGCGAAGCTGGGCGGAAAGTGGTTGCGCGCGCCGAGGGGCAGCGCCCTAAGCCAAGCGTGCCATCATTCTTTGTGGGTAAGTGGACTAGTATGATGTAGATGCTGAAAAAATTGGCCCACCAAAAATTCAATAAAAACAGCGTAATTTGCGTCAATCGGGAGAGATGGCCAAAATTAACGTAGCAATTAGTCCGCCTGTGGTCTACATTCTGTCTTCAACAGGAGACCGCTTGTGAGTGACGCCCGCGTACCATTGGAAGACGACTTTCTGACCCTCGCCAGGCTCGCCCTGGGCGAAAAGCCGCAGGATGTTCAGCTCTTTCTAAGTCGGGCGGCCCGCAGGTACCGCGGCGATGATCAGCGTGTCGCTGACCAACTATCCGCCTTGCTGAAGACGGCGGGAAGTCGGAGCTCTGTGCTCAGGCGGGAGGCCGGTATTCCGGTTCCTGTCGATTCGGATTCTCGTCTCCATTTACTCCGAACGGAGCCGCCCTCTAGCGAAGCAGCGGCCCCCCTCTTGGTGGGTGAGGTGGAGGCTCAGATCAAAGGACTTATTCACGAGCGGAAGAACCTCGGAAGGCTCAGTGCTGCAGGGCTCGAGCCTACCCGCTCGGTTCTTTTCGTCGGCCCACCTGGCGTGGGCAAGACTATGTCTGCACGATGGATCGCTTCGCAGTTGGGGCTGCCTCTGTTGATCTTGGACCTGTCGGCGGTGATGAGTAGCTTCCTTGGCCGCACTGGAAATAACGTGCGTGCTGTTCTCGATTACGCCAAACGGCAGTCATGCGTCCTTTTGCTCGATGAGTTGGATGCAATCGCCAAGCGCCGCGACGATGCGACAGAGATCGGTGAACTCAAGCGGCTTGTCACGGTACTCCTCCAGGAAATCGACGAATGGCCGGCGTCTGGCCTACTCGTCGCCGCTACCAATCACCCGGAGCTGCTGGATCCTGCTGTGTGGCGGAGGTTTGACATGCTCGTGCGTTTCCCCCCGCCGACGCAGGGGGAGATCGGTAACGCTGTCCGTACGTTCCTGGGAGGCCATGCTGTTGGAGACGAATGGGTGGACGTTCTGGCTGTCGTGCTGGGCCATGGCAGTTACAGCGAGATTGAGAAGCGCATCATAGCTATTCGCCGGGCGGCCGCTTTAAGTGACAAGCCCCTTGAGGCCGAGTTGCGAAAATTCCTGAGTAGTCGGATTGGAGAGTTAGATCACACCGAAAAGCTAGCCTTGGCCGATAAGCTGGCGGCCATTCCAACCATCTCGCAACGTACGGCAGCTGACATCACGGGCGTGAGCCGCGATACGATTCGCCGACGTCGCTCGAAGGTATCGGGAGGAAATCATGGTTGAGAAGCGAAACTTTCTCCTCGGCAAGGGCGAGCGCCTGACAGAGCCGGTATTGCCGTCGGGCCGGAAGCTAGATCGCGTCCCACCCTACACCTATGCCGAAGCACGGCAGCGTCTGACGCCCATGATCGAAGGGGCAGTCGCCGAACTGGCTCGCCTTCCAGAAGCTGCACGGCCTGCGGGCCAAGTGGTGAGCAGCGTCACGCTTAACCCCGAATACATCGCCAAGAGCTATTACCCCGAGCAGGTTTTGAAGGCCTATGGATTGCGAGCGGTCGGCAGCAAAGCCACCCGTATCACTCCCGAAAAGCGTAGCAAGGATCGGGTTCCGGAAGAGAAGCCGACGACCAAGCTGTTCGTCGCGGGCAGTCTTGGCTCATTTCGTCGGCTATTAGCCGACCTGGAGGGGGGTGGCGTCGCGGATGCGGTTCAGCAGGATTTGCCTGCCCTCGAACAGTTTCAAGCTCTTGATCCAGCGTCTAAGATCAAAGGGCAGATTGTCGAGGCGGACCAACAAGCGCTTGAGGTGGTGCTCCACGCAAGCGAGTTCCGCGCCGATGCCTACATCATCAATGCGTTCCAAGCTTATCTGGAACAGTTTGGTCTTGAAGCGGATTTGGATCATCGGTTCCATGCGGGCGGCCTTTGCTTTCTCCGCATGCGGGCGCCCACCGACCTTGTGCCTGAGATAGCCAAGTTCTCCTTTCTACGCGCCGTTCGTCAGATGCCGAGGCTGCGCGATTTCGTTCCCCTGCGTGGTGGTGGAGTGAATTTTGGCAATGCCGCGATGCCTAACGTCGATGCAGTCGATCAGAATGTTCGCGTCGCGATCTTCGATGGGGGGATGCCGGAGAATTCACCGCTTGCGCCGTGGGTGACCTGTTTCGATCCGCCGGGCATCGGCGCGCCGGTGCCAGCGGCGCTCTCTCACGGATATGCGGTCACCGGCGCTGCGCTTTTTGGGAGCCTCGCTCCAGGAGAGGCACCACGCCCTTTTGCGAATATAGACCACATCCGAGTGTGGGACGAAAACTCCGGGAGTGATCCGCTGGAGCTTTATGATGTGCTGGAGCGGATCAAAAACACGCTCGACAGCTCTCCGAAGTACGATTTTGTCAATCTCAGCTTGGGGCCGAACCTGCCCATCGAAGACGATGACGTGCATGCGTGGACGGCTGTGCTCGACGAATATCTTGCTGACGGTACTTGTCTCGCGACCATTGCAGTTGGCAACGACGGCGAGGCCGATGCCTTGGCCGGACTTAACCGAGTGCAGGTGCCTGCGGATACCGTCAATGGCCTATCCATCGGCGCTTGCGATACTTCGGCGGTTCAGTGGAAACGCGCGCCTTATAGCTCGATCGGACCGGGCCGAAGCCCTGGCATCGTCAAGCCTGACCTTGTCGGTTTCGGCGGCTGTACGGCTACGCCATTCGTTGTCCTAGGAAACCCTGCAACCACGGCGCTCGCGCCTCAGTGCGGCACCAGCTTCGCTTCGCCTCATACGTTGCGTATCGGAACGGGTGTAAAAGCGACCTTCGGCGGATCGCTAGAAGCTTTGGCTATCCGGGCACTACTCATTCATACCGCCGAAGCCAACGGCGAACCTCAGCAAGAAGTCGGCTGGGGTCGCGTTCGCGAGAATATTGACGACATTATCGTGTGCCCCAACGGGGCTATTCGCGTTGTCTATCAGGGGGAACTGACCGCCTCAAAATATCTGAGAGCCGAAATCCCGCTGCCGGACGTCGCACTCCGAGGCAACGTCAATATCATGGCTACTTGCTGCTTCGCCACCGAAATAGACTCCGCGCATCCGGGTAGTTATACGCGCAGCGGCCTAGAAATTTTCTTCCGACCCCATGCCGGGAATCTCGATGAAGGGGCGATGCACCCTAAGACCAATTCTTTCTTCTCTCAGTCCAAGCTTTATCAGACTGAAGACTTGCTTCGTACAGACGCCCACAAGTGGGAGACATCGCTACATGGTTCGGTGAAGAAGCGAGCATCGAGCCTCGACAGACCTGTCTTCGACATACACTACCTTTCCCGTGACGAAGGCCATGTCGATCATCACACAGCCAAAATAAAGTACGCGCTCATCATCACCGTGGAGGCGCCCCGACACGCCGACCTTTATGATTTAGTTGTGCGCAAGTATCGCAACGTTCTAGAGCCCATGATCCCGCTTCAGGTGCCGATCCAAGTTTAGGGAAATGCGCTGACTTCATGCGTGGCAGGAGTATCCGAAGATCCGCGTGCCCTGGCTGCAAAAGCCTTTCACCGAAGGATCTCATACATTTCAATGTATGGGACCGTCCATGGGAAACGAAAGGCGGTGAGCGGTTCTGACCTTGGTTCGGGCAAGAACTTTCTTCAAGCCGTGGAGAGATACCGGCGTAAATTCGCACCGGACACTCACCAATCAATCACCGTCGTCATCCGGTGCAGGCGTTCCATCGGACGGATCAGAAGCTGCGTCATCTGACTGACTGGGGCGATCCCATTCAAGGCGACGCAGAGCGACGCTTTCTTCGGCCCGCTGCCGTGTCGTGCGAATGCTGTTCTCAAGCTGATGCGCATAACGAGTAGCGAAAGCGCGCACGGATTCACGCGTGTCATCGCTCCAGGACAAGATGCTGTCGCGGTGGGCAACCAACCGGTTCACGCGCCCAAACTCCCCGCTGGTCACGCCCGATGGTTCAAGTGCGATTTGCACGAAGTCCAACAGTTCGTCATCTTCCGAAAGGCTAGCGACAATGTCCCTGGCGAGAGGCTGCAAAAACACTTCGCCGGAATACGCCCGCATCACTTCGATGACGAACCGTGTGTCTTGTGCTTCCCCGGTTCCGACGTAAGCGGAGAGAGCCTGCTGTAAATCCGGCGAGAACGAGGGGAACACAACCTCGATCAGCTTGCCGCCGTGATAGCTGAATAGGTCCGGTTCCTTGGAGAACCACGAACGCGTTGTGGCAACTAACGCCCCGGCGGAGGTCGCAAGCGCCTCGTTCAGCCGATGCAGATCATACGGAATGTCCTCGTAGTCGCGGCCGTAGTCGCGCTTGAAATAAAGGGCGATCCGTTTGCCGAAATAGTCGATCACCTCTTGCGGTCGCTTCTTGGCGATGTCGGCCAAGAGCCAATCAAGCCGACTACCGACGCGCTCATAGGTGACGAGCGAAGTCAGGACTCTAGTGGTTTCACGCTTGGTCAGCCGCGCTAACATTTCGCCGGAATTTCGTTGGTTCCAGAAATGGAGCCAGTCCGCCTGCTTGCGTTCGATCATGTAATCGATGGCGCGCATGAATAGCGGCTTAAGCTGGCTGGCCGTCGCTTCGGTGTCACGCAGCGCGATGGAGTGGATGCAATTCCGCAGGGCGCTGTCGTCCTGCATTTCTACGGCACGGCTGAGCGCTGCTTCCAATAGCCGAAGGTCTAGCGTCTCAACTGTCCCACAAACGAAGGCAACGCTGGACAGAAAACGCCCTTCTGCGATCCAGTCTTCAAGCACGGCAACGGCATCGTCCCAAACGGGGCTACCGTTCAAACCTCGGTAGAATGGCGTGAGAAATGACGCGATCCGGTCGTTAAACTGCGGCAGGTAGGCAAGCACCAGCTCAGGTCTGGCGGCGCTAAGTTGCTCCAGAAAGCTGGCGAAGGTGGGAAAGGTCGCAAGGTCGTTGGATTCTGTGGCGGCACAGCGTTTGATGATGCCCAGCCAATGGTCGGCATTCGACGCATCGACTCCCTCGACCAGTCGGCTGACCGCTTCTTTCCGGTAGACATCTTCTTTCTTGTAATCGAATTTCCGGTCTTCCCATGCAGGCGGAAACACCGACTGGAACCCGACGAGCAACTTATAGGTCGTGAAGCCGTCGTCGGCGTTCACCCGGTCGCGGAAGGCAATGATGGCTTCAACCATCGCCGCGCGTGCTTGCTCTGCTTCGACATTTGCCGGGTCGCCGGCAAGCGGCTCTCCATGATGGCGGTATTTCAGGAGCAGGTCGTGTTCGATGGACTGCCGCAGCTCATAGGACCAGCGTGGCGCCTGATCGAGGTAGTGACGAACGATCACCGTAGCGTTTGTATAGATGATCGCCGCCAATTCGGGATCGAACCTCTTTCGAGGCGATGGCATGGCCATCCCGATCTTTATGACCGTGATGATTTCGGCCCGCTCCTCTGCGGTGCCAGCGGCTTCATCAAAAGCGAATAGCAGGTCGAGTGCCTGCTGACGCAGTGTGCGCAGGGCTTCACTTGGCGTTACCGCACCCTGGTGGATCGTGATGGTGTCGAAGTGAGAGGTGGTCCCGGAGAGTTCGGCGGACAGGCTCCGTCGGGCGATGGCCATCAAGACCGGCTTCAGCGCAGTTCGCTCTTCGGCCGGGAGCGCCTGGACGCGCTCCATCAAGAGTGACTGCACTAGCGGCCCAGCCTGTTTCCAGACTTCAAGATTATGCTCCGCTAGGCCATCGGCCAGCTTGATCCAACATTCACGTTCTTTGTCATCGGTGGCGGTGAGGAACAGGTCGCAGATCGTTGCGAAGGTTCTTTCGATGTCGAGGAAGCGCAACTCCTTGATGATAGAGGAGGCTACGGTGGCGACATCGGCGGCGGTTCGCGCAGACAGATTGCCGAAAGGAGTCTGCCGTGCCCGCGTCGGTAAAGCGCGGGATCGTTTTACCGCACGCACCGCTGCTGCGCCGATGTCACCGGCAGCGGCTTCGTAATCGTCAAAATGCGGCAGCACCGACGTGCGGAACTTCTGTAAGATCTCGTGGAGTTGGTTGTTATCCTCCGCTGCCTCGACCTCAGCCGCCAAATCACGCTCAAAGAGCATCTGGCCGCGCGAGAGGCGGTCAAAGTCGCTCGCGACCTTCTGAAACGCGTAACCAGCTGGGGCGAGATGGTCCCGCATAATGGCCTTCATCCGGGCCTCGATGCCCTCCATTAAGCGCGCGCCGAATCCCTGCAGCTCGGGCTTCTTATAGATGGTGTCATGGGCCATCTCTGCCCATGCGTGATTGAGCGTGGTCTGGATTTGGACTTCGCACCACAGGTCCGCGAAGCGGGCATATTCCGGCAGGGCCGCCCGTTCGGGTTTCAACCGGACCACATAGTTGGATGACATGAAAAGTTCGGTCGGCTCAGGATCATCGGAGGTCGGGTGATGAAACTTGGTGCGGTCCCAATCGATCTCGAAGTTTTCCGTCAGCAGGCGTGACTGCTGAAAACGCTCCACATGGTCGTTGGTGTAAAAAATGATCCGGGCGCCTGCCAGGTCTTTGGCGTGGGGCTCAATGGGCCCGTCCACAGCGGCGCCTGCCTTCTCCAGTTTCCTTTTCAGCGAGGCGGGCGTTTTCGCGCGATGCTGAATCTGCTGTGGGTAAAGATTGCCACGCTGGGCGATGGCAGCGCCTAAAATCGACGCGACGACTTCGGCAAGCCCCTGGTACCGAGCTATTCCTGACCGTTCGTATTCATCAAGAGTCATCATCGCTTCCTTGCTCCCCGACGGTAGATCGGCCAACGAAAAGTGCAAGAACGAAACGGAAACGATTGCTTGGGCAGTTACGCTGGTTGCGCGGGCCTCCTGACAAGGCCCTTCAGCGTGGATACTGATACGCCCTCAATCTTCAGTGGCCATGACAGGGGACCATCCTTGCTTGATCGAGCTGAGCTGGCTGCGCATCTCTTTCGCTCGCTGCCGGGCGAGCATGCGGAGCTGGTCGGGGATTCGATGCCTGGCTGGGAGCCGGAACCCGGCCGATGCCATGACAATGTCGCCCGCTGGTTATCGCAGCATTCGGAAGACCGAGCCGTGCGGGGGTGGCTGCATGTGCCCTATGTGGCTCCCCCAGGCTACGCGCGCTTCTATTCGCACTCAGTCGTGCTAACGCCGACCGGACGGCTGCTGGACGTGAGCCTAGCGCCCCACGACGGCCGCCACGAGTTCGTGCGTCATCCGGGGCCTGAAGGAGAATTCCTGACTGCTGTCGCCAACAACGGCATGCCTTTGATCGACCACCCACTATGAGCGCCAATCAATAGAACTCCGAAGCCACAGATATTCCCATACATCGCAATGTATGGGCGGCCCAAGGGTGTCGGGACGCGGCAAGCGGTTCTGACCTGGGTGCGGGACGGGTCCCGCTCGGCGGCTGGGAGCCTGCTTAAGCCGACGACGGCGGGGGTGTAATGGGGGCGGCTAGCCCCCTGCCATGCCCAACCGGCCGTGTTGCTGCGCTGCACCAACGCATCAAATCGGCCATCACCGCAACTAAGGAGCGAGTTCTTTTCTTGGGGCACATCCGCCAGGATGTATAAGTGCACCCATCTCGCCTTTCTTCCTTACTGTCGCTCGGCAGGTGTCAGTGATGTTGGGGGTTGGGTATGGCTATCTACCACCTTCGCCTGAAGGTGATTTCGCGAGCGCTTGGGAGGGCACCCAGGCCCGGTGGGGCCACTCGGCGCTCTGCCATCGCCGCTGCGGCGTACCGTTCCGGGGAACGTCTGTACGACGATTCTCAGGGGCGCTGGTTCGATTTTGACAAGCCTGACGTCGTGCATACCGAGATCCTCGCTCCGGCCGGTGCGCCCGGCTGGGTGTTCGACCGGCAGACGCTCTGGAACGTCGTGGAGCGGGCGGAGAAGCGCGTGGACGCGCAGCTGGCCCGTGAGATCGAGATCACCCTGCCACGCGAGTTGGATCGGGCGGGGCAGATCGATCTCGTGCGCCGGTTCGTGCAGTCGCATTTTGTGCAGCAGGGCATGGTGGCGGATATCGGCATTCACTGCCCGGATGCGGCGGACGGCAAGGCCCAGCCACATGCACATGTAATGCTCAGTCTTCGAAGGCTCGATGCGGAGACGCCGACGGGGTTTGCGGCGACTAAGGAGCGTGACTGGAACGAGCGGGAGGATATCGCCCGGCTCGTGGCGGAGGCCCGCAAGGGCTTCAACAACGCGCCGACGCCGGAGAACAAGGAGGCGCTGGAGCAGGCCGAAGCGCTGCGGAACGTGAATATCTGGCGGCGGGAATGGGCAGCACATGCCAATGCCGCCCTGGCCGACGCCGGATCGGCGGCGCGGATCGATCACCGGACGCTGGAGGCCCAGGGCATCTTCCGCCTGCCGCTGCCGAACCTGGGTTTGGCGCGGCATATCGAGAAGGCCTACGACTACCTGAAGGACCGCGTGACCCAATGGGTGGCGGTGAAGAAGCGGGTCGCCTTCGAGCGCGAGGCCGACGCGCTCAAGCAGCGCGACCCGGCGAAGCTGGCGGAGTTCGTGCTGCGCCTGGGCGACCTGGCCGAGAGCTTCGCCGCCCAATTCCGCCCGATCAACGCCACGCCCAACCATGAGGCCGACCATGACCGATGACGCATTTGACCGGGTATTCGGCAGCACGCCGCGTCGGCCGAGCTTCACCGAAAAGGTGGCGCGGGGCGAAGCCTTCGGCGGCCAGATCGACCCCCGCCATGCCATGGCGGTGGAAGCCGCCAGTGTCGCGCCAGCGCCTGGCGAATACCGCGCCTTCGGCTTCCTGCCAGCAGGCAACGTCAATCTCTCCTGCGAGGTGCGCTGGTGGATGGAGGGCACGATAGTGCCGGAAGGCTTAGCCTTCCCCTATCGGCTGCTCATGGAGGTCGGCTTCTCCGGCGAGGACACGCTACGGCTGCGACTGCCGGACAAGGTGATCGAGATCACCGGAAGGCGGCTGGAGCCGTTGCGGCAGGCGCTCATGCGCCAGCAAGTGACGTTCCTTCAGCAGTGGACGTCCTTGGTATGGCCAGCCAAACCCACCGATGTCGCGGTGATCAAGCGCATTTTGGTGGCCCGCTGAGTTGAGCCTTCGCCCTCATCACCATTGGGTTCTAGCCTTGCCAAGGGAGTGATTGTCGCCAGTTAGGATGCTGACTGTCAGCCGAGAAAAGTCACCTCAATCGTGCCGCTTGGATGTCGCGTCGAGCGGATGTAAGGTTTTCGAATTGCAAGCTAACACAAGATGCAGCCTTGGCCCGCTCCCGTGAAATCGACGCATTGCTTCTTCTGCCTCCGAAAGGGGCGCGGTCTCAGCCGTTGCTTGGTGAAGCGCTGAGCAATGAAGTCGTTGTTGTTCCTAAGGCTTCGCTGCAGTATACTGTCACAAAGTCTTTTGAGCACAGTTCAGCGCGCAGCGCGCTGAATTATGGAGAAGTTGTCGAGCGGAAGCCTACAGAGTCTAAGGCATCGAGTAGAATTGCTGATCATGACAAATGGTCGCAAATCGATGTGCATTTTGCTAAGCTTGCCAGGGCTTGTGTTGCCGATCCCCACATCATCGACACCATCGAATCCACCGGCATGGCTTCGGCCTTCGTGCGCGAACTGCTCGGCGTGGATGCGGCTCAAACGCAGCAGGCTGTCCCGACCGATGCTTTGCCTGATGTAGCGCCCGCTCTCTGGGCAAAGGACAAGCGCGCGGGAGAGACGCCTCCCGATTTCATTCGCCGCGTCTATGAGCCTTGGATCGGCAAGGGGCTTGTTCGTCCGCATATCAAGCGCCTCGACATCCAGTTGTATGTGGCTCTGACGAACTGGCTTCGAAAGAATGACATGCCTGATGACCTCAACCTTCCGACGCTAAAGGAGGCGAACGACCGCTTGGCGGCTCAGCTTGAGGCGGGAGTTCGCCCTTCATACGGAGAGCTAAGCGCTCGCGAGGCTAGCAGGTTAAATGGCGTCCTCCAGCGGCGGCGATCAACGCAACGTGAATGAAATACAATACCTGCTAGCAGGTTTGACGTTGCATCATTAACCATTCTGAAGCACCTTCGCGTTTGTGGGGACCAAGCGGGGCACCTCACAAAATGGAGGTGCACATGACTAGCGTTAGCAGTGATTTCTCCGGCCGCGACGACGACGCAGATGGCGTCGTTGCCTTGATGGTGACGGGGGCTATAGGGGCGGCAGTGGTCCCATTTCCCGTGGGCTGGCCGATGTTCATCGCGGCCCTATGCGGCGGGGTCGTCAAGATCGGCGCCATCTACGACATCACCCTGGACAAGGACGAGGCTTGGAAGCTGGTCTTGCAGCTTTTCAAAGCGGCAGGGCTGATGTGGCTAGGCCTGACCGTGGGCTCCAAGTTCATCGCAGCCATTCTTCAGGCTACGGGAGCGGGCTACGCAGTCGGGGCGGCTTTGGACGCCGCTGTCTCCGGTGCCCTGGCCTATGCCGTGGGTAAGTCGTCGCAGGCCTATTTCAAAGGCGAGCGGGATAAGGCTGCTCTTGGGCGGAAGTTCCGTGAAGCCTTTGAAGCCAAGAAAAACAATCCAGAATCATGAGGAGGTGGATCATGGACCCGGTTGAAATTATTACTGAACTGCTGCTCGGCGTGGTGGTGGATGTTACGGCTGAGCAAATCAATGAACTCATCCGACAGCTGCTTGATGGCGCGAATAACGCTGTCATGACAGGTGGACGGGGCGATGTCGTTGAAGCGCTATCGAAGGGCTTGGAACATTTCGGCGGCGATGTCAGCGGCCTGAGTGATGCTGATTGGTATCAAGTTGCATCTGCGTTTGTTGCGGCTTCTTGATCGATTTAGGCTGGTGCTCAAAGTTGAGTGCCAGCCTTTGATTCATGACTTGAAGGAAGTTGGCGGTAAGCATCCTGCACGGCGGGAGATTGGAGCGGCCTGCCGAGGCATACGCTGACCACCAATCCGCCTTTGGTTTGGCGGCGGTACGCGCCGCCGCCCAGCATCCGCGCCACCGCCGCAAACCCCATCACCGCCGTTCCGATCCAGAACAGCACCGCTGCGGTTTGCATCCACGGATCATCCGCCGGTGCCTCCAGCGACCACACGGCGAAGATCAACCAGATGATGAGCGCCGCCAGGATGCGGAGGGCTTTCAGGCTCGGCAGGCGCATGCCGCCGCCGCCACCCCCGCCCATGCCGTTCCATTCGCGTTGCCAGCGCGTGTAGGCGTTGACGCGCTCCATGGCGCGACCCGCCATCGCGCCGATCCAGATCGCCAGCAAGGTCAGCAGGGCGGGAACGTCGCCGGTGAACCAACCGGCCAGGCTGGCGAGCGCGAGGATGGAAAGCAGGCAACCGACGACGGGATTGCCGATGAACCATTGAAACGTGCTGGGCGGGCGCATGGCGGGCCTATTGCTGGAAGGTGACGTGGAGGTAGTTGCGGCGGCTTTCGGTGAAGCGACGGCCCGCGCTGAGCCATAGGCCGGGGACACGCCCGCCGTTGGCGGGGCCGCCGGTCGCCAGATCGCGGGCGAAGACGGCGGGTTCGATCTCGACGTCCATGGTTTCGCTGAATCCGGCGCTGTTGCTCTGGCCGGAATTGCGGCCCCGGTTGCGGCCCCAATTGTCGCCGCCGCCGCGATTGCTGCCGCTGTTCCAACTGCTGGAACTGCCGCCCCGGCTATCGGACGAGCCGCCCGAACCCTGGCTGCTGCCCCAACTGGCGTTTTCGCCGGCGTTCATGCCGGTCGAATAGCCGGAGGAACTGCCGCTGCTCTCGTTGTAGCGGACCTGCATGGAGCGGCCGATAGTGTCGGACGCCCAGCGGTTGGTGACGGCGCAGGCGTTGTTGTGGAAGATCCGCGTCTGGAAGTTGGCCAGCAGCATGTCGGCGGCGTGCTGCGGCTGGGGACCGCCCATGCGGGCGTAGTAGGTCGGCAGGGATTGGGTGAGATAGACGGTGCAGGCGCGGGAGCTACGGCAGGTCGATTGATACTCGGCGTCGAATCCGTTGACGAAATACTGCGCCTCGTCGGCCCAGAGGAAGACGGGGCGCTCGCGGTGGCGTGGCTCCAGCGCGTTGCGGGCCAGCACGGCGCGCTGCCACATGTACTTGAAGAGCTGCTGGCCGATGATGCCGTCTTCGTTCCAGGTGAGGGCGGACATGTCCATGATGATGATCGCGCCATGCAGCGTGAGCTCGGGGACCAGGCTGGTTTCGCCACAGAAGGCGCGATGCAGCCGCCCGCGATTGAAGCGGTCGAGCGCGGTGGACAGGCTGATGGCGATGTTGCCGCGCGTCTTGCCGTCGAGCTGGGCGAATTCGTAGCGCCAGTAGTTGGAGGTCTTCATGAAGTCGTCGGCGCTTAAGCGCGCGACGGGCCTGTCCTTCGCCGCCAGCATGGCCTGGAACATGAAGGAGGAGGATTGCCAGTCGGCGGTTTGCAACTGGTCGGTGCTGATGGGCGCGGAGCTGACGAAACGGATGATGTCGGGGATGCTGACCGTGCCGGTGGCGGCGTAGAGGATGGGGATGGAGTTGCGCAGCAGTTGGCGGGTCGCGTCTTCCCAAAAGGGCTCGGCCTTGCCGCCGTCGCCTTTCGAGAGGCGGGCGGCTTCCAGAATGCGCATGAGGCATTCGACGACGGAGCCGATGCCGTCGGCCCCGTGGCGGTTCAGCTCGTAGGTGAGGAAGTTGAAACAGCCGCCCCGGTCGCCGAACAGCAGGACGGAGTTGGCGCGGCCGTTCTCGCGGGCGTAGCTCTGCCAGAGTTCGATTTCGTCGGGCTTGGCGGCCAGGACGAGCCCGCCCATGCCTGCGCGCAAATAGGCGGAGGCCAGCGCCTTGCCGCTGCCGGAGGTTTTGCCGCTGCCGATGCCGCCGAACACCTGCACGCCCTGGCAGGCGTCGCGCAGGGTGAAGTAATCGCCCTGCGATAGGCGCAGCAGGCGCGTGTCGAGATCGCGCACGAAACTCATTCGGAATCCCCCATTCCGCGAACGTCGTTCAACCGTGACGCTTATGGAGTGGCGCGCGTCCTGGGCGCGAGCGATTACTACCCAGAAGAGTCTTTGGCAGTGGGGATACAGGCGATGGGCGAACGACCGGGGAGCGGGGTTTTCGGCGAGGTGGTCGCCGACATGCGCGCCAAGCTGATCGATGAGGGATGGTTCGGGCGGCGAACGCCCGACCGGCCGGGTGATGCGCTGGCGAACCTGTGGGGCGTCACGAGTGGCGACCAGTTCGCTCGGGATTGGGCGGTGTGCGAGCCGGGCGAGGTGCAGGCGGACCAAGACAAGGGAGCGGAGCTGGACCGCTAGCCAGCGGTGGCGTGCGGAGCCGCCATCCCGGCGGCGGCCGTCATGCATGGAGGATGCAATGAACTATACGGGATTGCCCATTCCGGTGTGGGCGAAGTTCACGATCTGCGTGGTGTTCGACTTGTTCGATTTCACCATTGGGCGGCTGCTGCTGGGCGTCAGCCTGCTCACCGAGATCGGCACGGCGGCGATCATGTTCGTGCTGTGGGGGCCTATTGGACTGCTGGCGATCTTCGAGGCCGTCGATATCACCGAGCAGTTGGACGGTTTCATCCCGACCAACACGCTGATCGCCATCGCGGCGAGCCGGAAACATTCCACGAAGGAGGAGCATCATGGATAGCGATCAGTTCAATAAGCCAGCCATCACGACGTGGCTTATGGCGGCGCTGCCGATCCTATGTCTGCTGGCATACTATTATCCCGTCGCGGAAGCCCCGACTGGGCTGGTGATTATCGCTGGAGGCGGCGTCGCGATGTATCGCGTCGCGCGCTGGGCCGCACGGTCGGCGGTGTCGCTGGTGCGCAGTCGCGGCTAATCTCTCCCCACATACCCCCGCCACAGCCGCCGGGCGAAGCTGCGCTCCTCTCGCCCCACCGCGTGCTGATAGATGGCGGTGGTGTCGATGCGGGCATGGCCCATCCAGTCGCGGGTGAGCGGCATGGGGATGTTGTGCTCGGCGTTCTGGACGCCGAACGTGTGGCGGAGGCCTTTGGGGCTGGCATGCACGCCGGTGATCCCTGCCTCGGCCATGGCGCGGCGAACCCGACGCCAGGCGGTCTGGCGGCACCAGGGCCAAAGCGGCTCGTCGGGCCGCTTACCACGCGCCAGGCGGAGCAGTTCGCGCATCAGCTCGGCGGGCACCGGCACCGCGCGGAAGGCCAGCTTGCGCCGCTTCAGGGTGCGGAACACGATGCGGCCCGCCTCGGCATCGAGCCGCTTCGGGCAGAGTTGCAAGGCCTCGCTGACACGGCAACCGGTGAAGGCGAGCAACCGGCAGAGCGCGCCGCTTTCCGCATCCATGCGGGCGGCGGCGGCGAGGAACCGGCGCGGCTCACTCCCGCACAGGTATTTGCGCTGGCCGTGATGGTCGCGCAGCGATCCTGCGGCGGGCGCGGCCCTCATGCCCGCCGCCGGGGCCGGGCCGCTGCAACCGTTGTGGGAATAACGTCGCAACCCCAACGCTGCGAAAAACCGGCGCGGACGCTGGGTTTGCGCGGGGTTTTTAGAGGGTCGCTCCGTCCTGTTCCGTTCGGCTTCATTTGGACAATACGCTTGTCAAAACAATGCACTATCCGCAACCGAATTCCCACTAATGTTACGCTTTCCCTACCGCTCATGGTGAGCGGCGGGGGAAGCCGATGCAGACGACCGCGTTAGTGATGAAGCCCATGGATTGGGCTCCTCTCCAAGATATTGACGACGTAAAGCCGATCAACGACGGCGACACTGCCTGCCTTCAGGCCGTCTATGACGTGCTGAAGCAACACGGCATGCAGGACCGCTTCGGCGTCACGCTCATTCACAAGCATTTCGACATGGCGGATGACGAGGTGCTGCTGGAGCACACCAACACGGCGGAGCGCCGACTGGTGCTGGCTCCGGCCAAGCTGGACTCCCAGGAGGTCAGCCGCAGCGTCCAAACCAGTTGGATGTTCGGTGAGGTCAACGGGCAGATCATGCGCGTGTGCAACCGACGTTGCTTCACCAACGTCTGGGGCACCCACTCCGACGGCGGCCACTATTCGAGTTGATCGCCATGGTGATGAAATGCCCCGCATGGTTCCGCCATGGGTGCTTCGCTGTTTCGGCCATCGTCCTTCTGGGAGCCAATCCCGGATGGGCGATGACCCAACAGGCTCCCGCGCGGCCGACCCCGAACGAGAACGCCTATGCTGCTGCGATGAAGTGTTTTGTAGCGAATGGCCGAGCGACTGGCATGAGGCAACGGGCTGGCGATGCAGCCGGTGCCGCGAGGTATGAAGCCAGTGGACGGTCATCGTTCGATGCCGCCATGCAGTTGGGCCGAAGGCTGGGTTATCCCAATCACCGGATGAACCAGGATTTCGATCTGGTTCAGTTGCGGGAGCTGCCGTTGATGGTGAGCGACGCGGCCTATTTCCGCGAAGCGGTGACGATGTGCCGATCTCTGGGGCTCATGCCAGCGAGTTAGACGCGGCTCATCTGCGAAGCGCGCATCTGCCCGTTCGATACACCGTGGCCCTCTCCAGCGTCGGCCACGGTGACGCCGGTATCACGAAAGGCCGCCGCCAACTCCGGCGGCAAAAGCACCGGTTCCGATGGTGCCAGCGCCGCGTCCATCTCAGCTTCCTTTTCCGGCGTCGGCTGCTTGTCCAACGCCTGCGTCAGGTTGGCCTCATTCTGCGTAAGCCGATGGTGTAGGCGCGCGTAGTCGGGGCTGTCCGTCGCGCCGTGCGCACCGGCATCTTCCAACTGCGCGATGGCAAGTCGGGTTGCCCGCAATTCGCCTTCCGGCGTTCCTTCGGCGCGGGCCGCCTGGATGGCGCGCTGGTAGGCTTCCTCGCGCTCGCGGTAGGCGCGCTCGTCCTCGGGCGAGGCGAAGTGCAGATGTTTGTCGAAGATCCGCCGCTCGTAGAAGTCGCGCAGGAAGTCGCCGGTGGTGCGGTGGGCTTCGGCCTGGGCTTCGTGCAGCGCGAGTTCGGCGGCCTGTCCACCAGCGGCGGCGGCGCGGGCCTGCTGCACCGTCGCCAGGGTGGCGGCGACCACGGCCGTGACCTCGGCCCGGATGCTGGCGAGGCTGACGCCCCTGGCATGTTCGATGGTCTGGCCCAGCCCGCCCAAGCGGCTGAGCTGGTTCTGCGCGATCACCAGCGCGGCGGTGCTGCCGCCCTGGTTGGCGGCATGCTGCAACTGGTCGAGTTGCGCCTCCAACGCCGCCTGCGCCGCGCCGATCTGCTCCAGCAGCTCCGCGCGGAGGGCACCCTCCGGCTCGCCGGGGAGACCCCGTCGAGCATCGATTACAGCATCTGTAGGATTAAGTGCGATAATGGCTCCCTACCAATGCTGCAACTATAACGGGTATGTCGTTAAGTTTTCGTTAACCGCTTTGAACGGGTGACCGGGCGGGGTTTGCCGCCCGGTCAGACGGTTCAGCGGCTCCAGAGGAGGCGGTGCTGGCCGTTGGTGCTTTCCACGAGGCGGCAGAAGATGGCGCTGGGAAAGCTCGGATCGTCCAGCTTGACCGAGAGGTAGGGACGCTCGCCCTTGCTCGTTTTCAGCCAGGCGGCTCCGATCTCAGCTCCCCCGGCATAGACCCGGTAGTCGGGTGCTTGGTCGCTGGTTTTGGTGTTGGGGTGAAGCGACGCTTTGGCCTTCAGGGCCAGGGTGGAGATTGCGCCGGTGAAGTTGTCGCCGTCGCGGGTGAAAGTGCCGATGTTCGCCATGGTGGCCTCCTTGCGTTGTGAAGCCGCACCGTGCGGCCTCGATGCGCACCGGTCGGAGCCGCTGGGCGGCGGCCTCAAGCCGAAGGCGGACGGGAATCTTGCCTCGCGAGGAATGGCGTCAGCCAGGGGAAGATTGGCGTTGAAGCCGCCGCCCAAGGCTCCAGGTTGCGCGTGATGAGAGGTTGCTCGTGCGGATCACGATGCTGGGGATGGCCCGGTGATGGTCGGCATGTCCGCGATGCCAAATGCTCCAAGCTCTGCCTGTGCGGGCCAGCGTTTCGGCCCAAGAACGAAGTCCTCCAAAGCCTCCGGCGGGTGTGTGCGTCGGGGAGCAAGGGTGCCAGCCTTTGCGGCGGGGCAAGGCGACTCTCTTCCGTGCTGCGCGTGTGCAGATCGTCCCGCAGAGCGGCGCGATGCGACCTGTGCCCAGCCGAGGCAAGCGGCTGGCGAGGGCTCCTCACCGACGCGCAATCCCGCGCGGAGGATCAAGAGGAGACTTCGATGAACTGGACCGAAATCGCACTGACCATCACCGCCGTAGCGCAACTGATCGCGGCGCTGGCCACCCTGATCGGGGTGATCCGGGGCTCGCCATAATGGCGAGCCTTTAGAGGAGAGCGCCCGCGACCGTGGACGCTGCGCCGGCGAGGGCCGCGCCGCCCGTCCAAATCGCGGCAGAACGGTTGAGGGCCGCACTCTGCTGGGCGGCGGTCATCATTCCGACGATCCAGTGATTGTCGGAACCACTGACCGGTTCAATCTGCCCAAGGGTCTCCCAAAGTGGGACGATTTGAACGCGCGAGGTCTGGTACCAAAGCCAGGCGCTTCGAAGTGCAGCGGCAAGGCAGATGAGCGCCAGAACAAGGGGCGCTGAAGTCGGAAGAATGCTCATTGTCATTGCTCCAGGGAAGGATTGCTCCTCGGCGTTCGCCGGATCGCAAAGGCGATGGCTGCGCCCGTTCGGTCGCTGGACGCCACCGGCCCGACCTGTTCAGTTCGGGCCTTCGCGCGCGCTGGGGCGGCCGGTTCCGGCCTGGCTCCCAGCGCTTCAGAGAGTAGTGGTGCGGCTAGAGGGACTCGAACCCCCACGGTCACCCGCTTGGACCTAAACCAAGTGCGTCTACCAATTCCGCCATAGCCGCGCGGTGGATTGTCTATAGCGGGGCGGAGAATTTGAGCAAGGAATTCGTTGCTTAGGGAGGAGGGGCGGCACCGCTGCCGCCGTCTTGGGATAATGACCGCGCGCTACGCTTTGCGGCCTTCCTGGCGGCAGCAGGGCGCTTGACGTTGATGGCGGCGGCGTCGAGCCGATCTTTGATATGAGCGGCGTAATGCTCTTCGATCATTTTAACGCTGGTGCGGCAGTTGTTGGCGACCTGAAGGATGTTTGCCCCCTCCATCAGCCGCATGGAAATGTAGGTGTGGCGAAGGCTGTAGGCCGTGCGCACCCGGCCATCGCGGTCGTACTTCAAGCCTTGCTCGGCGAGGATGGCGTTGAAGGCGTCGCGGTTGAACGTCGGGAATAGGCGGTCGGTCGGCAGGAGGGCGCGAGGTTCCGCCTGGACCGGTAGCGGGCGGTGCCGCACCGGCTTCTGCGACCGGGACCGGCGAGGCCAGACTTTCGGTGGATTCTGAAGCTGTTTGATTCGGCGATCCCGGAGGCGTTTGAAGGGATGGACGGCTCCGGGCAGGCTCTTACAGTAGCCCGTACCGGTCTTGCCGCGCACGTCGATGACGAGGATCGTCTGTTGCGTGGCGTAGTCCTTCTCGATCACCACATCCCGGAATTCCAGCCGCAAGGCTTCGTCGGGGCGTAGGCCGGTGTTGGCCATGAACAGCACGAAGTCGTGGAGGTCTTCGTAGCGCTCAGCCCAGCCCCGTCGGCCGCCTGCCTGTTTGGCCTTGTCGCCGGTGGCTTTGTAGAGCTGCTTGTATTCCTCGGGCGAAAACCACGCCCGGCGCTCCCGTTTCGAGAGGCTCTTGTAGGGCATTTCGAGGTTGGGAAGATGCGATAGCCAGCCCATCCCCTCGGCGTGTTTGAGTACCTGCCGGATCAGCACCATTTCGTGGTTCATGGTGCTTCGGGCGGGCGGCTTGCCTTTGGCCTTCGTGCGGGCCTCAGCCGCCTTGGCCTGGATCGTCGCGCGCTCCTCGGGTGATGCGGCGATTTCTAGCGCTGCTGCTTCGTCCTTCGCGATCCCGGCCAGCGCCTTCGCCAGGGTCTTTTCAATCGTCTCTTGGGCGCGTTGGACGCGGTAGGTCTGAACGAAGCCACGGTTGACCTGCGAAAGTGGCTTCTTCCCGAAGAAGGGAAGCACGTTCGCGTTCATCCGCAGTTCCATGTTTTTGACGTAGGCGGGACTGCGTACAGACGCGGCCAGCACACGGGCATGGCGCATGTAGTCGGCGGCGGCTTCGCCAAATGTCTTTTCCCGCCGCACGATCTCGCCGTTTCGCAGCTGACCGCGCAAACCGAGATACCATTCCTCGGCCACGTCCTTGGCGCGGGCCAGTTCCGTCTCGTGGGTGGATTCGCGGAAGCGTTCGCCACCGACGCGAGCCGCGCATTGCCAGGTCTTGCCATCCGCCCGCCGGTAAAGCTGCAAGCGTCCATCGAACATCGTGTGCGTAGTCACAGCGCCTCCTCGACCGGAAGCCCGGTCGGTTTGAGTGGTCCACGGCGCAGCTTAAGTGTGTCCACGGTGTGTCCAGGCTTTGCAAGCGCCAGACGAAAATACAGCATTGATTTAGCTGATGTTTTCATCATATGTGTTGATTTAGCACTGGATTTAGGTTCCAGCGCCGCAAGGCGTGGAGGTTCGAGTCCTCTCATCCGCACCAAAGCAAAAAGGCCCCGGATCGCTCCGGGGCCTTTTCTTGTTTTGGCCTATCGCCCTCGCGGGCCTACTTGAGGCCGGTTTTGGGCTGGTCGCCCTCAGGACTTATGGCCGTTTTGGTTGGCCTGCCTGAGGACATCAGCGCGTGTCTCAGCTGATCGGCGGGACAGGCGGCGGCGGCAGGTCGCTGTCGGTCTCGTGGACCTCGATCAGGCCACGGCCCAGGTGGCTCTTGCGATAGCCATACAGGAAATAGATCAACAGGCCGAAGCCGCCCCAGATCGGCAGCACCATCTTGGCGTCGTGCGGCAGGTTCCAGAACAGGAAGGCGCAACCGAAGGCGGACAGGGGCGCGAAGAGCCAGATCAGCGGCGTCCGGAACGGACGTTTGCGGTTCGGTTCCTTGACCCGCAAGATCAGCACCGCGATCGACACCATGAAGAAGGCGAACAGGGTGCCGGAGTTCGAGATGTCCGCCAGTTTGCCGACCGGGAACAGGGCGGCGCCGATGGCCACGGCGATGCCTGTGAAGGCGGTGACGATATAGGGCGTCTTCCACTTGGGGTGCATCTTGGTCAGGCCTTCCGGCAGCAGGCCGTCGCGCGCCATGACGAAGAAGATACGGGTCTGGCCGTAGATCATCATCAGGATGACCGAGGGGAGGGCCAGCAGGGCGGCGGTGCCGAGGGCGTTGCCGATCTGGGGATGACCGATCACGCGCAGGACGTGGGCCAGGGCCTCGTTGGAGCACACCAGGGCTTCGGCGTTGGCCGGCAGGGCGCAGGCGGCGACGAAGGCGGGCGAACCGGGTTGGACGGCTTCGCCGGCGGCGCCGAGCACCGGCTGTGCGCCGATGGCGCCGGCCGCACCAAGCGCGACCAGAAGATAGAAGACCGTGCAGATGGCCAGCGAGCCGATCAGACCGATCGGTACGTTGCGTTGCGGGTTCTTGGTCTCTTCAGCCGCCGTCGAGACGGCGTCGAAGCCGACATAGGCGAAGAAGATCGAGGCGGCGGCGCCGACGATTCCCATGCCGGAAGACGCGCCGAACAGCCCGTTGGGGGCGAAGGGCGACAGGTTGGCCGTCTTGATCACCGGCAGGGTGATGACGATGAAGACGGTCAGGGCGGCGACCTTGATCAGGACCAAGACCGCGTTGACCCGGGCTGATTCCGTCGTGCCCAGCATCAGCAGGCCGGTGACCAGCAGGGCCACGACGATGGCCGGGATGTTGACGATCCCCGCCGAAAAGTCGGGCATCGGAATGAAGCCGTTCATGGCCCAGGTCGGTCCGGCGGATAGGAGGTCAGGGAAATCGAACCCGAGCCCCTGTTCTATCAGTCCGAGGACATAGCCCGACCAGCCGACCGAGACGGCTGCAGCCGCGACGGCGTATTCCAGGATCAGGGCCCAGCCCACGCACCAGGCCAGAAGCTCGCCCATGACGGCGTAGGTGTAGGTATAGGCCGAGCCCGAGACCGGGGCCATGGCGGCCAGTTCCGAATAGCAGAGCGCCGCGACGGCGCAGACCGCGCCGGCGATGACGAAGCTGACCATCATGCCGGGGCCGGCCTTCTGCGAGGCGGCGGCCGTCAGCACGAAGATGCCGGTGCCGATGATGGCGCCGATGCCCAGCAAGGTCAGTTGAATAGGTCCGAGCGACCGATGAAGCGATTTCTTCTCGGCCGTGGCCAGAATCGCGTCGAGCGACTTAACGCGCCACATAGAATACCCCCACGTTTACAGCGGCCCCTCGGCCGCGTTGGGCGGACGCTAGCGGCGGATCGAATGGCGCGCAACGCGCATGACGAGGCGGTAAAGCCCTCACGACGCTTTCGTGATCACGGCGCATCGGTGGCGCATCGGGGGCGCATCGGGTTAGAGGCGGGTGATGTTGCCGATCCACGCTGTTCTCGAACCCCTGAAAGCCGTCCTTGCGGCCGGAAATACGGCGGTGCTGGCCGCGCCGCCGGGGGCGGGCAAGACCACGGTCGTGCCCTTGGCCCTGCTGGATCAGGCCTGGCTGGGCGAGGGGAAGATCCTGGTGCTGGAGCCGCGCCGTATCGCCGCACGGGCGGCGGCGGACCGGATGGCCAGCACCCTTGGGGAGACGGCGGGCGGGACCGTCGGCTATCGCACCCGGCTGCAAAGCCGGATCGGACCGAAGACGCGGATCGAGGTGATCACCGAGGGCGTCTTCACCCGGATGATCCTGGACGACCCGGGTCTGGAGGGGGTGGGCGCCGTCCTGTTCGACGAATTCCACGAGCGCAGCCTGGACGCCGACCTGGGGCTGGCCCTGGCGCGGGAGACGCAAGGGGTGCTGCGGGAGGACCTGCGGCTGCTGGTCATGTCGGCGACGCTGGACGTGGCGGGGGTGTCGCGTCTGCTGGACGGCGCGCCGGTGATCGAGGCGGAGGGGCGGGCCTATCCGGTCGAGACCCGCTATCTGGGGCGCAATCCGGCCGAACGGTTCGAAGAGGCGATGGCGCGGGCCTGTCTGACGGCGCTGGGCGAAGAGACCGGCTCGGTGCTGGCCTTCCTGCCGGGGCAGGGGGAGATCCACCGGGTCGCGCGGCTCGTCAGCGAGCGGCTGCGGCTGCCGAACGTCGATGTGGTTCCGCTGTACGGCGGGCTGGACCGGGCGGAGCAGGATCGGGCCATTGAGCCGGCGGCGGCGGGGCGGCGCAAGCTGGTGCTGGCGACATCGGTGGCGGAGACCAGTCTGACCATCGACGGGGTGCGGGTGGTGCTGGACGGCGGTCTGTCGCGCGTGCCCCGGTTCGAGCCGTCCAGCGGCCTGACGCGGTTGGCGACGGTGCGGGTCAGCAGGTCCTC